>NZ_JASCXL010000126.1:0-27486 GCF_030010595.1 Streptomyces sp. CC224B
CCCGGCGCTGCTCGCCGCCGCCTGCGGCTACTGGCGCCGCCGCGGCCTGCCCGCGGAGCCCGGCCACCTCGCCGCCGCGCCCGGCGCCGGACCCCTGCTGCTCGCCGTCGCCGCGGCGCTCGGCGGTGACGTCCTGCTGCCCCGCCCCTGCGCCGCCTGGTGGGAGCCCCAGGTACGGCTCCTCGGCCGCTCCGCGTACCACGTGCCGACGCCCGCCGAGTGCGGCGGCGCGCCCGACGCGTACGCCCTCCTGGAGACCGTCCGCCGCGTCCGCGCCGAGGGCGGCACCCCGCGCCTGCTCGTGCTGTCCGTCGCCGACGACCCGACCGCCACCGTGCCGCCGCCCGAAGTGGTCCACGAGGCCGTGGAGGCCGCCGCGGGCGAGGGCCTGCACGTCCTGAGCGACGAGACCTGGCGCGACACCCTGCACCGCCCGCACGACACCGTCCTGGTCGGCCCCGCCGAGATGGACCCCGAGCGGGTCACCGTCGTCACCGACCTGACCGGCGGCTTCCTGCCGTCCGCCCTGCCCGCCGCCGTCGCCCGCTTCCCCCCGACCGGCCCCGGCCGGGACCTGCGCGCCCGCGCCCTGGACGTGCTCACCGCCCTCGGCGCCACCGTGGCCGCGCCGGCCGCCGCCGCGGCGGCGTACGCGCTCGGCGAGCCGGACGGCGTCACCGCCCGCCTGGCCGCCGCGGTCCGGCTGCACGCGCGCCTGGCCGCCGCGCTCCGGTCCACCGTGACCGGCGCGGGCGCGCTCGCCCGGCCCCCGGTCGCGGGCCGCCACCTGTACGTCGACCTCGGCCCGCTGCGGCCCGCGCTCGCCGCGCGCGGCGTCACGGACGCGCAGGAGCTGGAGGACCACCTCCAGGAATGGCTCGGCCTGCCCGCCCCCGGCGGCCACCGCTTCGGCGACGACATCGGCGCCCTGCGCGTACGGCTGTCCACCGGGCCCCTCCTCGGCACCGCGGCCGAGGAGCGCGGCCGCGCCCTCACCGCCCCCGACCCCCTGGAACTGCCGCAGGTGAAACGGACGTTGACCACACTCGGACGGGCCTTCGACGGCCTCCGCGCGGAAACTCAGCGATGGGAGCCTCCCCGGTGACGCAGACACACCACCAGCCCCGGAACCCGGCCACCGACACCGGCACGGCCACCGGCAGCGACACCGAGACCGAGACCGAGGTCGAGGCCGAGGCCGACACCGAAACCGAGACGGACACGGACACGGACTCGAAGCGGCCCCCGCGGAACGGCACCGGGCCGACGGAGCCCGCGCGCGACGGCGCCGGTGACGCGGAGTGCGGAGCACCCGCCGGGCCGGAGCACACCGGGCCCGGCGGCGCGGGCCGGGGCACGACGCGGCGGGCCGGACTGGGTTCCGAGGCCGGACAGAGGCCCGAGGCCGGACAGGGGTCCGAGGCCGGACAGGGGTCCGAGGCCGGACAGGTGTCTGAGGCAGGCGGTCCGGGCGCCGCGGTCCGGCCCCCGGCCGCTCCGCCGCCACGGGCGTGCGGGACGCCGCGGCTGTGGCCCCGGTCGTTCGCGGACCGGCTCACCGCGCCGCTGCCGGGGCTGCGCGCGTTCGCCCGGTTCGCCCGGGAGGGCGCGCTGCGGCCGGGCCCCGCCGGACTCGCCGACATCCCCCTGCTGCCCTTCGCGCCGGGCCCGCTGCCCCGCGTCGACGCCCGTACGGTCGCCGTGACCTGGGCGGGGCACGCGAGCTGGGTCGTGCGGATCGGCGGTCTCACCGTCCTCACCGACCCCGTCTGGTCCCGGACCATCCTCGGCACCCCCGCCCGGGTCACCCCCGTCGGCGTGGCCTGGAGCGCGCTGCCGCGCGTCGACGCCGTCGTCATCAGCCACAACCACTACGACCACCTGGACGCGCCCACCCTCAGACGGCTGCCGCGCGACACACCGGTGTTCGTACCCGCCGGTCTCGGCCGCTGGTTCACCCGGCGGCGCTTCACCCGCGTGACCGAGCTCGACTGGTGGGAGGCCGCCGAGCTGGGCGGCGTGCGCTTCGACTTCGTGCCAGCCCACCACTGGTCCAAGCGCGGGCTCCGGGACACCTGCCGCAGCCTGTGGGGCGGCTGGGTGCTCACCGACGGCGAGGGGCAGCGCGTGTACTTCGCGGGCGACACCGGGTACGGCCACTGGTTCTCGCGGATCGGGGAGCGCCACCCCGGCATCGACCTCGCGCTGCTGCCCATCGGCGCGTACGAGCCCCGGTGGTGGCTGCGGGACGTGCACTGCGACCCCGAGGAGGCGGTCCGGGCCGCCCTCGACGTGGGCGCCCGGCGGATGGCGCCCATGCACTGGGGCACGTTCCTGCTGTCGGCGGAGCCGGTCCTGGAGCCGCTGCGCCGGGTGCGGGCCGCCTGGGCGGCGGCCGGTCTCGACGCGGCGGACCTGTGGGACCTGCCGGTGGGCGGGTCGCGGGTCCTGGAGCGCTGAGCCCCGGCCGGGGCCCTGCCCCGGCTCACGCGTGGCGCAGGTGGCGCCAGAGGGCCGGGGCCGCGCTGATGACGAGGGTGAGGCCGACGGCCAGGGCCACACCCTGCCAGGGCTCCTTGAACAGGGCCCCGCCGAGGACGCCGATGAGCTGGTAGGTCACGGCCCAGGCCACGCAGGCCGGGAGGTTGCCGCGGGCGAACCCGCGCAGCGGCATCCGGGCCATCAGGCAGGCCAGCATGACGGGCAGGCGGCCCGCGGGCACGAGGCGCGACAGGACGAGGACCAGGACCCCGTGGTCCCGGAGCTTCTCCTGCGCCCGGGCGAGCCGCTCCTCGGGCGCGCGGTCACGGATCGCCTCCAGCCAGCGCGAACCGTTCCGGGAGCGCATGCCGCGCTGCCCGAGCCAGTACAGCCCGACGTCACCGGTGAACGCCGCCAGGGACGCCACCCCGAACACGACGAGCAGCGCGAACGGCGCCGTGTCCATCCGGTGCAGGGCCACCACGGCCGCCGAGCTGACCAGGGCGCCCGTCGGCACCACCGGCACCAGCGCGCCGAGGACCACCAGCAGGAAGAGCGACGGGTAGCCGACCGCCTGCTGCGTGGACTCCGGTGTCACCTGGGTCGCGGCGGCGAGCATCATCGCGCGGCCCCGGGCCGGACGCTCTCGCCGTGCGCGAGCCGGTGCACCGCCACGTCCGGCGCCCGGTGCGCGGCCTGCCGTACGAACTCGTCGCCCGGCGCGTGGAACTCGTGCGGCCGCACCGCGTCCATGCCGATCGGCCAGTACGTGCCGTAGTGCACCGGCACCGCGCTGCGCGGCGCGATCCGCGCCAGGGCCTCGGCGGCGCGGGCCGGGTCGAGGTGGCCGTGGCCCAGGAAGGGGCCCCAGCCCCCGACCGGAAGCAGCGCCACGTCCACGTCCCCGACCTCCTCGGCCATCGCGTCGAAGAGGCCGGTGTCCCCGGCGAAGTACGTCCGGGCCGCGCCCTCGACGACGTAGCCGAGCGCGGGGGAGCGGCGCGGGCCCACCGGAAGGCGGCGGCCGTCGTGCAGGGCCGGTACGACGCGTACGACCACGTCGCCCACCGGGACCTCGTCGCCCGGCGCGACCTCCGTGAACCGCAGGTGCGCCAGGCGCCGCAGGCCCGGCACCGAGCGGGCCGCGCCGCGCGGCACCAGTGCCCGGGTGCCGGGCGCGAGCCGCGCCAGGGACGGCACGTGCAGATGGTCGGCGTGCAGGTGGGAGACGAGCACCGCGTCGGCCGCCGCGGCCCGCGGCGGCGGTACGGCCCCCCGGCGGCGGCGCAGGTGCGCGAGGCGGCGCGCGAACAGCGGGTCCGTCAGGACGCGCGTCCCGGAGTCCTCCACCGTGCAGGTGGCGTGGCCCCACCATGTGACCGTGACGTCCGGCCGCACTCGTTCCTCCTTCGTGTGACTGTCTCCGAGCCTACGGCCAGGAGTAGTGTCGTCGGCTGACGCCAGAGGTGAGGGGGACGCCATGGGAAACACCTGCCGGGGGAACGCCCGCGCGGTGCGGGTCGCGGCCATCGCCAGCCTGACGCCTCTGGAGGAGCTGGACCTGGACCCGTTCCTCGTCGACTCCCGCAGCCAGCACGCCATGTGCGCGCGGTGGGCCGCCGCGCACGGCTACGTCGTCACCCGGGAGCTCGTGGTGCACGGCCTGCGCGCCGACCACGCCGTCTTCTGGAACGACGTCGACGCGGGCCTCGTCGACCTGTTCGTGGTCCCGTGCCGCCGGGTGCTCGAGCGGGCGCTGCGGTCCGCCGACGAGTTCACCGCGGAGTGCGCGCGGCGTGGCGTGCGGATCGAGACCGCGGGGTTCGAGGAGCCCTGCTACGACTCCCGCATGAAGGCGCGGGTGCATCGGCGGTTGTCCATGCCTACTGCGGGGTACGACGGCTGCTGACCCTCGCCCCGGGGCGCCCAACGGTCCCCCCCCCCCCGAGCCCCCTCCCCAGGCCGCTGCGCGGCGGCTTTTCTCCCACCCGCCCGCCCTCACTCGCTTGGGCCAGCCCTCCGGGCCGCTGCGCGGCAGCTCTTCCCCCGCCCACCCGCCCTTACTTGCCCGGGCCAGCCGCCGGGGGCCGCTGCGCGGCGGGTTTTCTTCCGCCCGCCCGCCCGCACTTGCTTGGGCCTGCCGTCCGGGGCCGCTGCGCGGCAGCTTTTCCCCTACCCGGCCGCCCTCGTTTCCCGGGCCAGCCGTCCGGAGCCGTTGCGCGGCGGGTTTTCTCCCGCCCGCCCTCATGCGCTTGGGCCAGTTGCCGGGGGCCGCTGTGCGGCGGGTTTTCTTCCGCCTACTCGCCCGCACTTGCTTGGGCCTGCCGTCCGGGGCCGTCGCGCGGCAGCTTTTCCCCTACCCGGCCGCCCTCGTTTCCCGGGCCAGTCGTCCGAGCCCGCTGCGTGGCGGGTTTTCTCCCACCCGCCTGCCCTCATTTGCCTGGGCCAGCGGTCTGGGGCCGCTGGCGGCAGCTTTTCTCACGCCCACTGCCCTGACTTGCCTGGGCCGGTCGCCCGGGACGTTGCGCGGCAGTACTTTCCCCGTCCAGCCGTTGCCTTCGCAGGGTGGGCGGGTGCGGCGGCTCCGGGGTGGGTGGGTGGGGAGGTTCGTTGCGGTGTGGTGGGCGCGGGCTCTGCTGGGGACCGGGGAGTCACGGGTGGATGGGTGGGAAAGCCGGCCCCGGACCGCTGCGGCCCGGCTGGGCTGGGGGCCGGCCGGGTGGGGGTGGGGGCTGTGACAGGCTGAAGGGGGTCGTCGGACGTGAGGCAGGCGGGACGCGGTGCGCGGTGGTGGGTGGCGGACAGTGGGGCGCGGCCTGGCGCGCGTGATCGCCGTGTGGGCGGTGAGCACGCTCACGATGCTCGTCCTCGCCGGCGCCCTGCCGGACTTCGAGCTCCAGTCCGCCGACGGCGACAGCGCCACCCGCATCGCCGTCACCGCGGCCCTCGGCGCCGGCGCCTTCGGCCTGCTGTCGGCGCTGGTGTGGCCGCTCCTCGTGCGGGCCCTGCTCCTCGTACCGGCGCTGGTGCTCGGCCTGCTGACGTTCTTCCTGAACGGCTCGCTGCTGCTGCTCGCGCTGCGGCTCATCCCCGACGGCCGCGGCGAGGCGGACGCCGAGACCGCCGTGGTCGTCGCCGCGGTGATGTCGCTGGCGGCGTCGGCGACCGGCGGCGCGCTCGCCGTCCGCGACGACGACGCGTACCGGCGCCGCCTGTACCGCCTGGCCGACCGGCGCCGCCGCCGCGACGCGGGGACCCGCCTCCCGAGCACCCCGGGCACGGTGTTCCTCCAGCTCGACGGCGTCGGCTACGACACTCTGCGCGACGCCGTCCGCAAGGGCCTGATGCCCACCGTGGGCCGCTGGCTCGGCGTCCCGGAGCGCCCCGGCGCGCCGGTCCCGCGCCCCACGCACCGGCTCACCCCCTGGCGTACCGACTGGTCCAGCCAGACCGGCGCCAGCCAGCTCGGCATCCTGCACGGCAGCACCTACGACGTGCCCGCCTTCCGCTGGTACGAGAAGGACACCGGCGAGGTCATGGTGTCCAACCGGCCCGCGTCCGCCGCGGAGCTCCAGCGCCGGGCCGTCGCCCGCACCGGCCACGGCGGCCTGCTCACCGACGACGGCGCCAGCCGCGGCAACCTCTTCAGCGGCGGTGCGGACCAGCTCGCCCTCGTCCTGTCGATGGCCGCGCGGCGCGGCAAGGAGCACCGCTCACGGGCCGGCTACTTCGCGTACTTCTCCGACCCCGCCAACGCCGTCCGCACCGCCCTGTCCTTCGTCGCCGAGGTCGGCCGCGAGATCGGCGAGTCGACCCGCGCCCGGCTCCGCGGCCGCCGCCCGCGCGTCAGCCGCGGCGGCCTGTACCCCTTCATCCGCGCCTTCGCCACCGTCGTGGAGCGCGACGTCGTGGTCGCCGCCGTCATCGGCGACATGCTCGCGGGGCGCGCCGCCGTGTACGCGGACCTCGTGGCGTACGACGAGGTCGCCCACCACTCCGGGCCCGCGAGCGGCGACGCCGAGAAGGTGCTGCGGCGGCTCGACCGGTCCGTCGCGCTGATCGCGCAGGCCGTGGAGCACGCGCCCCGGCCCTACCGGCTCGTCCTGCTCTCCGACCACGGCCAGAGCCCCGGCGAGACCTTCCGCGCCCGCTACGGCCTCACCCTCGGCGACCTGGTGCGCGCCGGGTGCGGCCTGCCCGTGCCGCGCCGCGCGCGCCGCACCCTGTCCCCGGCCCCCGCCGCCCGGGCGGCAGGGGAGGCCCCGCCCGGCGCCGAGGCCCGCGGCGCGGTGCGGGCCGCGCTGCACCGGCCCGTCGAGGAGGGGCCCGGCGAGCCCCCGCCGCGCCGCCGCGCCGAGCCGATCGTGCTGGCCTCGGGGAACCTCGGCCTGATCTCCTTCCCCGACGTCCCGCACCGCATGACGCGCGAGGAGATCGACCGCCGGCACCCCGCGCTCCTGCCGGCGCTCGCCAACCACCCCGGCATCGGCTTCGTCCTCGTCCGCAGCGCGGAGCGCGGCCCCCTCGTCCTCGGCGCGCACGGCGCGGAGGTCGCCCTCGACGAGCTCGGCGACGACCCGGCCCCGGCCGCCCTCGGCCCGCTCGCCGACTTCGGTCCCGGCGCCGCCGACGCCGTGCGGCGCACCGACTCCTTCCCGCACGCCGCCGACATCATGGTCAACTCCTGGTACGACCCGCTGGACGGCGACGTCCTCGCCTTCGAGGAGCAGATCGGCTCGCACGGCGGCCTCGGCGGCGCCCAGTCCCGGCCCTTCCTGCTCTGGCCGCGCGCCCTGACCCCGCCCGTCGCCGACGGCGCGGAACTCGTCGGCGCGGAGGCGGTGCACCAGGTCCTGCGGCGCTGGCTGCGCGAGGACCAGGGGCTCGACGTGCCCCGCGTCACACCCGCGGATGATCGCCTTCCGGATGCTCCGGCCCCGACAGCTTTTCCGGCCTCCGGCCAGGTCGTACAGGACAAAACGCAGTGATTTGGCGGAGCGATTTCCGGTGCCCCACCATGGGCGGCGCCCGGTGACCCCGGGCCCTGGCACGACGAGAGGCGCACCACCCCATGCACGACACCGGAACCGCACCCCCGCCGGCTCCGGCCCCCCAGCAGGACCCGGCACCCGCCCCGGACGCCGGTGACCGGCCCGCCCCGGACGCCCGCGCGACGCACACCCGCCGCTTCGGGCTCCCCGTCGCCACCTGCCTCGTCATGGGCAACATCATCGGCGGCGGCATCTTCCTGCTCCCGGCCTCCGTCGCGCCCTTCGGCACCATCAGCCTGGTCGCCTTCGCGGTCCTGACCGCCGGGGCGATCGCGCTCGCCCTCGTCTTCGGCCGCCTCGCCGAACGCGACCCGCGCACCGGCGGCCCGTACGTCTACGCCCGCGAGGCGTTCGGCGACTTCGCGGGCTTCCTCGCCGCCTGGTCGTACTGGATCACCACCTGGGTGTCGAACGCGGCGCTCGCCGTCGCCGCCGTCGGCTACCTGGACGTGCTCCTCCCCGTGGCCGACCACCGGTGGAGCGCCTGCCTGGCCGCGCTCACGCTGCAGTTCCTGCCCGCGCTCGCCAACCTCGCCGGGACGCGGTACGTGGGCGCCGTGCAGCTCGTCGCCACCGTGCTGAAGTTCCTGCCGCTGCTCCTCGTCGCCGTCGGCGGGCTGTTCTTCTTCGACCCGGCGAACCTCGGCCCGTTCCAGGCGGGCGGCGAGGGCCCGGTCGGCGCGGTGTCCGCGTCCGCCGCGATCCTGCTCTTCTCCTACCTGGGCGTGGAGTCCGCGGCCGTCAGCGCGGGCGAGGTGCGCGACCCGCGGCGCAACGTCGGCCGCGCCACCATCCTCGGCACGCTGGGCGCCGCCCTGGTCTACCTGCTCGGCACCCTCGCCGTCTTCGGCACCGTCGCGCACGACAAGCTCGTCGCCTCCACCGCGCCGTTCTCCGACGCCGTGAACGTGATGTTCGGCGGCTCCTGGGGCGGCACCGCCGTCGCGCTCGCCGCCCTGGTGTCCATGGTCGGCGCGCTCAACGGCTGGACCCTGCTCAGCGCCCAGGCGCCGTACGCCGCCGCCAAGGACGGCCTGTTCCCGCGCGCCTTCGCCACGAAGCGGCGCGGCGTGCCGACCGTCGGCGTCCTCGTGACCGTCGTCCTCGCCGGGCTGCTGACCGTGTACAACTACACGGCGGGCTCCTCCGGGGTCTTCGAAGTCCTCGTCCTCGTCACCACCTTCACGGCCACCGTGCCCTACCTGCTCGCCACCGCCGCGCAGATCTACTTCCTCGCCTCGGGCCGCCGCGACCGCGTCGACCGGCGCCGCCTCGCACGCGACGCGGTCCTGGCCGCCGCCGCGTTCGGGTTCTCGCTGTGGCTGGTCGCCGGGGCCGGGTACGCGGCCGTCTACCAGGGCGTGCTCTTCCTCTTCGCGGGCGTCCTGCTGTACGCGTGGATGGCGGCCCGCAAGCAGCGGGCCGCCGACCACTCCGGCTGATAAGCCGCCCGCCCGAGGCCCACCTCACCGTACGAGGCTCACCGCGCGAGCGGCGCCGTCACCCAGCGGCCGGGTCACGAACCGGTCCTGGCCGCCGCGCGCCGGCGCGGCCCCCTCGAACAGGGCGAGGGGGCCGCGCGGCCGACCGGAAGCGGAGGGTGTCTCCTTGCCGTCTACCGGCCGCGGTAGGCGTCGATGATCCGCACCGTCGAGGTGTTCCCCTGCCGGTCGGTGACCGTGGCGCGCAGGGACACGCCCTTGCCGCGGGCCGGGTTCTCCACCTCCACCTCGCCGCCCCTGACCGTCAGCTCGCTCCAGGTGCGCCCCCCGTCGTGACTGGCGTACACGCGCAGGGACTTCAGGTTGGCGCCCGCCGCGTGGCCCTGGACGGTCACCGGCACGGCCTGTCTCACGCCCGCCGGGGCCCGGCTGTCCAGACCCAGCTTCGGCGCGAAACGCACGGTGGACACCGGCAGCGCCGTCTCCGCCGCCGTGTGCCGGGAGCGGAACGTCCAGCTCGCGTCCACCCGGGTGGACACCGCGGCCAGCTCCGGGGAGCGGGTCAGGGACGCCGTCAGGCGGTACTCCGCGTCCGCCGCCGGGACGGTGAAGCCCTCGCCACCCGTCACCGCGTCGTCCCGCTCGGCGACCTTCACGCCGTCGCGGTACAGGACCGACTTCTGCCGCGTGGTGCGCGTCCAGCCGGGGTGGCCCGCGCCGTCCGCCACCATCGGCAGCCGCCCGCGCAGCTCGTCGCCCGTGCGGAAGACGCCCATCCGCTCGCCGAGCAGCGGGCCGAAGACACCGGTGTTGAACGTCCTCGTGTAGCTCTTCCCGGCCCGGAACCTCTCCGGGGCCATCTCGTGGCTGCCTTCGAGGACGCGCTCGCCGCCCGCGTCCTCGTCGCCGTACTGCTCGACGTCGGCGCCCCACCGCGCGCCGTCGAGCGCGGACACGTACGCCGTCGTCGTACGCGGCAGCCGCTGCTTCGGCAGGATCGGCGAGATGCCGCCCGTCTCACGCAGGTACCCGGCGACGGACAGCTCGGCCCACCGGCCGGGGGTGGACGCGCCCTGGCGGATGCGCACCCGGGCGAAGTCGTCCGCCGCCAGGTGCCGGGTGTAGCCGGTCGCGAACCGGGTGACCTCGCCGCCGAGCATGACGTCGTAGCGGACGTCCGCGCCCTTGCGCCAGGTCCCCAGCCACTGCTGGCCGAAGCCCTCGGGGACGGCGGGGCCGAGGTGCGCGGTGCGCAGGCCGGGGAAGGAGGTGATGGGCAGGGCCCCCAGCTCGTTGCCCGCGTAGGTGTAGCGGGCGTCCAGGAACACCAGCTCGGCGGAGCGGTCCGGCACGCGGATGTCGACCGGCTTCGCCTTGCGGGCGTCGAGCGTCACGGTCGTCTTCCGGTCGACGGTGAGCTTGGGCCGCACCAGCCAGTCGGTGCCCTTGTCGGCGTTGTCGGGGTCGACGTAGACCGCCGTGTCCAGGAGGTAGGTGCCCTTGGCCACGCGCACCGTGACCGTGCCCGACGGGTCGTGTGGGAAGAGGTTGAGGCCCTTGTCGCCGCCCGTGAGGGCCTGGAGCAGCGTCGCGTGGTGCGGCGCGGGCCGCCCGTCGCGGCCGACGGTCCTCAGCGTCACCTCGTGCCGCTCGATCTCCTGCTCCACGACGGCCGCCGTGCGGACGCTCTGCCCGCCGCCGCTCGCCGTGACGTACGCCGCGTACGAGCCGTTGACCGAGCCGCCCGGCCGGGTGTCCGCGACGAGGCCGACGGACGCCGTGCCGCCCGCCCGGACGGTCAGTTTCCGCTTGTCGAGGGTGAAGAACCCGGCGGGCGCCGGACGGCCCTTCGGGTCGGTCGCCGCCACCTTCAGGTCCAGCGTGACGCCCCGGTCACCGAGGTTCCGGTACGTCAGCTTCCGCTTCCGCGGCTCGTCGTCGGTGTGCGGCCACAACTGGCGGCCGAAGTCCAGCGACGCCGGCCGGGCGACCACCGTCTGCCCGAGGGCCCGGTCGACGGCGAGGCGGCCCGCACCCTGCTCGAAGGGGTGGTACGCGCTGCCCTTGGCGGACGCCGTCAGGGCGCCCTTCAGCTCGGCGTACGACCACGTCGGGTGCTGCTGCTTGAGCAGCGCGGCGGCGCCCGCGGCGTGCGGGGCGGCCATCGACGTCCCCGAGATGGTCAGGTAGCCCTCGGGCTTCTGCCCGGCCTCCTTCTCGATGGCGCTGCCCGGCGCGGCGGCCGCGGTGATGTCCACGCCCGGCGCCGTCACGTCCGGCTTGAGGCCGCCGCCGCCCGCGCGCGGGCCCCGGCTGGAGAACGGCGCGAGCTTGTCCGCGTCGTCGACCGCGCCCACGGTCAGGGCGGCCTTCGCGCTGCCCGGGGACTCGACGGTGCCGGACCCGTACTCGCCGCTGTTGCCCGCCGAGACGGCGAACAGGACGCCCTTGTCGGCCGACAGCCGGTCGATCGCGGCCTCCAGCGGGTCGTCGCCGGGCATGTCGCCGCCGCCCAGGCTCAGGTTGACGACGTCGGCCCCCTGGGCGGCCGCCCACTCCATGCCCGCGATGATCCCCGAGTCGCCGCCGGAGCCGTCGTCGTCGAGCACCTTGCCGTTCAGGACGCGGGCGCCGGGCGCGACGCCCTTGAACGCGCCGCCGGACTTCGCGCCGGTGCCCGCCGCGATGGACGCGACGTGCGTGCCGTGGCCGACACGGTCCTTGGCGTCCGGGGACCCGGTGAAGTTCTTCTCGGCGACGACCTGGCCCTTCAGGTCGGGGTGCGTGGCGTCGACGCCCGAGTCCAGGACGGCGATCCTCACGCCCTTGCCGTCGTACCCGGCCGCCCAGGCCTTCGGCGCGCCGATCTGCCGGACGCTCCTGTCGAGGTGTGCCTTCCGGACGCCGTCCAGCCACAGGTGGCGCACGCCCGGCGCGTAGCCGCGCGCGTCCGTCAGGGCCCGCCACAGCCGCGCCGCGTCCCGGGGCGGGGTGCGGACGGCCTCGGCGTTCAGCGAGGGCAGGGCGCGGCGGACCGCCGTGCCCCCGGCCGCGCGGACACCGGCCCGGGCGTCACGCGCCGCGCCGGCGTAGCCGACGATCAGCCGCAGGCCGCCGTCCCGGCCCGTGCGCGCGGCCTGCCGGCTCAGCTCGGTGACGTCGAACAGGCGCCGGTCGACCCGGCCTTCGGCGACGAGGCGCCGGGCGTCGTAGGGCAGGACGAGGGTGTGCCCGTTCCTGGTCTCGGTGCGGACCGGGACGCGCTCGCGGCCCTTCGCCGGGTCGAAACCGGTCACCCTGCCGCGGGCGTCGACGGCGACGCGGTCACCGGTGACGAGGGTCAGGCGGTGCCCGGTCCCGGCCTTCGCGGCGGGCCGAAACCCGGTCTTCGCGGTGGGCCCGGACCCGGTCTTCGCGGCGGACGTGGACCCGGTCTTCGCGGTGGGCGCGGAGAAGGCAGGCCCCGCCGTCCCCGCCCGGCCCCCGTCCGCTCCGGCCCGGTCCCCGTCCGCCGACGCCGGGCCGGTCACGCCCGCCGTCAGCGCCACGGCCGCCGGCGTCACGGCGACGGCGGCCGGGCGCGCTCTTCTTCGGTGCTGGCGCACATGTCCCCCTGTCGGGTTTCGCTGCCCCGCTGCCGGGGGCAACTTTCCCCGCTAGACGGAGAGTTGGGGGCCGCGGTTGCCCGGGGTGCGCCGGCGCGCGCCCCGGGCCTCCCGCCCTGGTGACGCTTCTTACGGCTCGGTGACACCCCTGTGCGCCGCGTTTTCCCGCGGAGTGTGATCGGATGGAGGCCAGCGAATCCTCACTGATCTTCACCGAAGGGAAACGGCATCGTGGCAACCACGCGCTCCGCACACACGGTCTGGGAAGGCAGCCTGACCGAGGGCTCCGGCACGGTGACCTTCGACTCCTCGGGCATCGGCGAGCAGGCCGTGTCCTGGCCGTCGCGCGCCGAGCAGGCGAACGGCAAGACCTCCCCCGAGGAGCTCATCGCCGCCGCGCACTCGAGCTGCTTCTCGATGGCGCTGTCGCACGGCCTGACCGGCGCGGGCACCCCGCCCACCAAGCTGGTCACGTCCGCCGACGTGACCTTCCAGCCCGGCACGGGCATCACCGGCATCCACCTCACCGTCGAGGGCGAGGTGCCGGGCATCGACGAGGCGGCCTTCACCTCCGCCGCCGAGAACGCCAAGGCCAACTGCCCGGTCAGCCAGGCGCTCACCGGCACGACGATCACCCTGACGGCCAAGCTGGCCTGACGCGGCGCCCCGACGGAGCCGCCGGTACCCGCGAGGGCCGGCGGCTCCGTGCTGTGCGGAACCCCGTACGCGGCATTGACAATGACTCGCTCAAGTTTTGTGCTGGAGGTCGGAGTATCGCCGCGTGGGAAGGGGTTGTTGGAGATGGCACGTGCGGTCGGTATCGATCTCGGGACGACGAACTCCGTGGTCGCCGTCCTGGAGGGCGGCGAACCCGCCGTCATCGCGAACGCGGAGGGCGCCCGCACCACCCCCTCGGTCGTCGCCTTCGCCAAGAGCGGCGACGTGCTCGTGGGGGAGGTGGCCAAGCGGCAGGCGGTCACGAACGTGGAGCGCACCGCACGCTCCGTCAAACGCCACATGGGCGACCCGGGCTGGCGCTTCCCGGCGGACGGCGCGGTCGACGGCCACCGCTACACCGCGCAGGAGCTGTCCGCGCGCGTCCTGCAGAAGCTCAAGCGGGACGCCGAGTCCTACCTCGGCGAGGACGTCACCGACGCGGTCGTCACCGTGCCCGCGTACTTCGACGACGCCCAGCGCCAGGCCACCAAGGAGGCGGGCGAGATCGCCGGCCTGAACGTCCTGCGCATCGTCAACGAGCCGACCGCGGCGGCCCTCGCGTACGGCCTCGACAAGGGCGAGGACGAGACGGTCCTCGTCTTCGACCTCGGCGGCGGCACCTTCGACGTGTCGCTCCTGGAGATGGGCGAGGGCGTCATCGAGGTCAAGGCCACCAACGGGGACACCCGGCTGGGCGGCGACGACTGGGACCAGCGGATCGTCGAGCACCTCGTACGGCAGTTCAAGAACGCCCACGGCATCGACCTGGCGCAGGACAAGATGGCCCTGCAACGCCTGCGCGAGGGCGCCGAGAAGGCGAAGATCGAGCTGTCCTCGTCCAGCGAGACCGACATCAGCCTGCCCTACATCACCGCCTCCGCGGACGGCCCGCTGCACCTGGCCGAGAAGCTCACCCGGGCCCAGTTCCAGGCGCTCACCTCCGACCTGCTCGACCGCTGCAAGGGGCCCTTCCACCAGGCCGTCAAGGACGCGGGCGTCGAGCTGGCCGCGATCGACCACGTCATCCTCGTCGGCGGCTCCACGCGGATGCCCGCCGTCACCGACCTGGTCAGGGACCTCACCGGCAAGGACCCGCACAAGGGCGTCAACCCCGACGAGGTCGTCGCCGTCGGCGCGGCGCTCCAGGCGGGCGTGATCCGCGGCGACGTCAAGGACGTCCTGCTGCTCGACGTGACCCCGCTGTCCCTCGGCATCGAGACCAAGGGCGGCATCATGACCAAGCTCATCGAGCGCAACACCACCATCCCCACCCGCCGTTCGGAGACCTTCTCCACCGCCGAGGACAACCAGCCCTCGGTCGGCATCCAGGTCTTCCAGGGGGAGCGGGACATCGCCGCGTACAACAAGAAGCTCGGCGTGTTCGACCTCACCGGCCTGCCGCCCGCGCCCCGCGGCGTGCCCAAGATCGAGGTCACCTTCGACATCGACGCCAACGGGATCATGCACGTCTCGGCCAAGGACGAGGCCACCGGGCGCGAGCAGCGCATGACCGTCACGGGCGGCTCCGCGCTGCCCAAGGACGACATCGACCGGATGGTCCGCGAGGCCGAGCAGCACGCCGAGGAGGACCGCAGGCGCCGCGAGGCCGCCGAGACCCGCAACCAGGCCGAGCAGCTCGTCTACCAGACCGAGCGGTTCCTGCGGGACAACGCCGAGAGCCTGGCGCGGTTGCCCGCCGCCACCAGGGACGAGGTGGAGGCGGCCGTCGCCGAGGTCAAGCGCCTCCTGGAGCACGACGGCGACAACACCCAGGCGCTGCGCGCCGGCGCGGAGAAGCTCGCGACGGTCAGCCAGAAGCTGGGCCAGGCCATGTACGAGGCCGCCGCGCCGTCCGGCGACACGGCATCGGCCCAGGCCGGGCCCGAGGCCGGAACCGGAGCCCGGGCCGAGGGCCCCGGCGCCCGGCAGCCCGCCGACGAGGGCGTGGTCGAGGCGGAGATCGTGGAGGACGAGGCGGACGCCTCCGACGGCACCGGCAAGGGCGCCGAGGGCACGGGCAAGGGCCCCGAGGGCGCCAGCAAGGGCACCGAGGGCACGGGCACCGGCAAGGGTGCCGAGGGGGCGGGAACCTCCTGACCTCCGCGGGCCCGGCCGGCGCTACCCCTTCGTCTGGAGGTACTTGACCGTCGCCGGGTCGGCCGGGAGCAGCGTCTCGATGGCCAGCTCGGCGACGGTCACGTCCATCGGCGTGTTGAACGTCGAGATCGACGAGACGAAGGAGAGCACGCGGCCCTCGTGCTCGATCCGCAGCGGCAGCGCGAAATGCGGCACCTGCCCGTCGGCCGCGGCGTCCTCGCCCGGGTCCCCGACCGGGTACGCCGCCACCTCCTCGTACAGCGCCCGCAGCGCCGGGGAGCGCTGGAGCGCGATCTGCCGCTCCATCTGGTGCAGCAGGTGCCCACGCCACTCGCGCAGGTTCCGGATCCTCGGGGCGAGCCCCTCGGGGTGCAGCACGACCCGCATCGCGTTCAGCGGCGGCGCCAGCAGGTGCTCCGGCAGGCCGTCCAGGAGCATCGCGATGCCGCGGTTGGCGGCGAGCACCTGGTACGCCGCGTCGACGACCAGCGCCGGGTACGGCTCGTAGCCCTGGAGGAGCTGTTCCACGCCCGCGCGCAGCGCGCCCATCGCCGGGTCGTCCAGCGGCGTCTGCGGGAAGCGCGGCGCGTACCCGGCCGCGAGCAGCAGCGCGTTGCGCTCGCGCACGGGCACGTCCAGGTGCTCGGCGAGCTTGAGGACGAACTCCTCGCTCGGCTTCGCCCGGCCCGTCTCGACGAAGCTGATGTGCCGGGCCGAGGAGTCCGCGCGCAGCGCCAGTTCGAGCTGGCTGACGCGCCGCTCCTCGCGCCAGCCGCGCAGCAGCGCCCCCACCCCGGCCGGGGTGCCCGCGCCTGCTCCGGTCGGGGTGCCCGTGCGTGCTCCGGAGGCGGCGCCCGCGCGGGCCGCTCCGCCGTCGCCGTTCCGTCTGCCGGGCGCGAGAGTCGTCATGCCCCGACGGTAGCCGACGGCGGCCGGGCCCCCGCCGTTCGTCCGCGGCGGCTGATGGCGTACAGCTGGAGGCATGGCGTACGACGAAACCGACACCAACCATCCGTGGGCCCCGCTGTCGTGGGAGGCCGCCGTCGCGTACCGCGCCCGGGTGCGCGGCTGCCTGCTCGGCGGCGCGGTCGGCGACGCGCTGGGCTACGCGGTCGAGTTCGACTCGCTGGCGGCCATCCGCGCCGCGCACGGCCCGCGCGGCGTGACCGGGCCGGTGACCGACGCGGCGGGCCTCAGCCGGATCAGCGACGACACGCAGATGACGCTGTTCACCGCCGAGGCCCTGGAGCTGGCGCACGCCAGGGAGCGCCGCAAGGGCATCGGCGGAGCCGCGCCCCAGCTGGTCCTGGAGGCCTACCTGCGCTGGCTGGACACCCAGCGGCGGCCCGCCCCCGCCCCGGACGTGCGCGGCGGCCTCGCCGCGCAGCCCTGGCTATACGCGCGGCGTGCCCCCGGCAACGCCTGCCTCAGCGGCCTCGCCCTGGCCCACGCCCCGGACCCGCGGGCCCCGCTCGGGCCGCGCGGCCCCGTCAACCCGGAGTCGAAGGGCTGCGGCACCGTCATGCGGTCGGCGCCCTTCGGGCTCACCCGCGCCCCCGCCGACCGGGCCTTCGAACTGGCCGCGCGCTGCGCCCAGATCACCCACGGCCACCCCACCGGCTACTACGCGGCGGGCGCGCTCGCCGCGATCGTCGCGCACCTGGTCGCGGGGGACTCGCTGGAGGGCGCGGTCCTGCACACCCTGCGCCTCCTCGCCCGCCACCCGGGGCACGAGGAGACCTCCACGGCCCTGACCCGCGCCGTCGACCTGGCCGCCGCGGGGGAGCCGGACGCGGCGGCGGTGGAGTCCCTGGGCGCGGGCTGGATCGCCGAGGAGGCCCTCGCCGTCGCGGTGTACGCGGCCCTCGCCGCGCGGAGCGTCGAGGAGGCCCTGACCCTGGCCGTGAACCACTCGGGCGACAGCGACTCCACCGGCTCGGTCTGCGGCAACCTGCTCGGCGCCCTGCACGGCGACCACGCGCTGCCCGGCGACTGGCTGAAGGCCACCGAGGGCCGGGCGGTGGTCGCCGCGGTGGCGGACGACCTCGCGGCGGAATGCCTGCGCCGCTGAGTCCCCGCCTGCGAATCGCTGTGGCAGGCTGGCACCAGACCCCGGACACGAAGGAAGGAGCGCGGCCATGCCCCTTGAGCCACTGTCGCAGAAGGAGATCGAGGACCGGCTCGCGGAGCTGCCCGGCTGGTCCCTCACCGGCGACGCGGGCACCTTCGGCAGCAAGATCACCCGCTCCTACCGGCTCACCTCGCACTACGCGGCCACGGCCTTCGTCGTCCACGTCTCCCAGGTGCAGCAGGAACTCGACCACCACGCGGAGATCACCCTGGGCTACGACACGGTGGTGCTCGCGGTGAACACCCACAGCGTGGGCGGGGCCCTCACCGAGCGCGACCTCGAACTGGCCCGCCGGGTCGAGGAGATCGCGCCCGGCCACGGCGCGGTCTGACGCGGGCCGGAGCGAGGGCGTGATGCTCGACTACGGCAAGGAGGCCGTCCGGTACGACGCGTCGCGCGGCGGCGAGCCCCGGGCCGCCGCCGCGGCCGCCGCGGTCCTGTCGCTGCTGCCGCCGGGCACCGGCAGCCTCCTGGACGTCGCCTGCGGCACGGGCCTGGTGACCCGCCGGTTCGCCGCGGAGCCGGGCCTGCGCGTGACCGGCGTCGACGCGACCCGCGCCATGGCGCGCATGGCGGCCGACCGCGTCCCCGGCGCCGTCGTGCTGGGGGACAGCCGCCGACTGCCGTTCCCCGACGCGGCGTTCGACGCGGTGAGCACCGTATGGCTGCTGCACCTGCTCGCCGATCCCGAGGAGGCGGCGACGGTCGTCGCGGAGTGCGCGCGGGTCCTCAAGCCGGGCGGCCGCTACGTCACCACCGTCGACAAGGCGGCCTCGCACAACGTGGGCAGCGACATCGACGCCGTGCTCGCGGGCCGCCCCGTCCGCAGCCCCGTGGACGGCGCGGCCCGGGTCGAGGGCTACGCCGCGGCGTGCGGGCTCGCCCCCGCGGGCCGGGCCCGCTTCACCGGCCACGGCCAGGGCCGCAGCCCGCGCAGCACGGTGGCGGACCTGTTCCGCGGCTGGTTCACCAGCATCCCGCCGGACAGCGCCATGGCGCGGGAGTACGCGGCTCGGCTCGCGGACCTGCCGGACCAGGACGTACGGCGCCCGGACCCGGTGTTCACGCTCCGGGCCTTCGCCAAGCCGGACTCCTAGGGGCGCGTCCGGGTGCGCGTCCGGGTTTGCCGGAACGGCAACGGAAGTGGCCGTTTCCGGTGGCCCGGCGCAGGCTGGAGCCGATCCCGGAAGCGACGGAGAGGCGGCAGGACGATGACGGAGTTCGCGGGCGACGGCAAGGACCGCGAGGGCGGCGGCCACGGCGGCCACGGCCACGGCGCGCACGGCGGCCACGGCCAGGGCGGTCACGGCGGTCATGGCGGCCACGGTCACGGCGGTCACGGCCACGGCCACGGCCACGGCGGCGCCGAGATCGACTGGGCCGAGATGGCCCCCGTCCTGGAGGCGAACGCCGAGGTCACCGCCCCGGCGTACCGGCAGGTCGCCGACTGGCTGCGGGAGCTGCGCGCAGGGGCCGAGCCGTCCCTGGTGGTCGACGCGGGCAGCGGCCCGGGCGTGGTCACCTGCCTGCTTGCGGAGGCCTTCCCCCGCGCCCAGGTGGTCGCGGCCGACCCCGAGCAGGCCCTGCTCGACCGGGCCGCGGCGCGTGCCGCCCGCCTCGGCCTCGGCGACCGCGTGCGCGCCCACCGGGCCGAACTCCCCGACGGCCTCGGCGCGCTGCCGCCCGCCGACCTCGTCTGGGCCGCCCGGTCCGTGCACCACGTGGGCGACCAGGTCGCCGCGCTCGCCGCCCTCGGGAAGCAGCTGGCGCCCGGCGGGGCGCTCGCCGTCCTGGAGGGCGGGCTGCCGCCGCGCAGCCTGCCGCGCGACATCGGCCTCGGCCGGCCCGGACTCCAGGCGCGCCTGGACGCGGCCAACGAGGCCTGGTTCACGCGCATGCGCACCGAGCTGCCCGGCGCCAAGGAGACCGTGGAGCACTGGCCCGCGCTGCTCGCGGCGGCGGGGCTGCGGCACACGGCGACGCGCACGTTCCTCCTGGACCTGCCCGCGCCCCTGGACGACCGGGCGCGGGAGCACGTCGCCTCGACCTTCGAGCGCTACCGCCACCTCGCGGCCGCCCCGGAGGCGCAGCCGGCTGCGCTGGCCGAGGACGACCTGGCGGTCCTTGACCGCCTGCTCGACCCCGAGGACCCGGAGAGCCTGTACCGCAGGGACGACGTGTTCCTGCTCGCGGCGCACACCGTGCACGTGGCGGTACGCGAGAACTGAGCCCGGCGGCCCTCCCGGCGGCTCCAGCCCTCCTCAGGACCGCAGCTCCGCCAGCCGGTCCAGCGCGTCCCGCGCCGACTCCCGCTCCTCCCCGTCGAGTTCGATCGCGGCGGCCCGCGCCAGGAGCCGCCCGGCCAGCTCGTCGTCACCCACTCGCTGGGCGATGTCCCCGCGCAGCACCAGCAGCCGCAGGTGCTGCGCGGGGGTGGGCCGCTCGTCCTCCAGGGCCAGGACGCGGTCGATGACCTTGGCGGCGCCCACGAGGTCCTCCTTGGAGTCCACGAAGAGGTCGGCGAGGTGCAGGGCCCGCGCGAAGGTCTCCTTCGGCACGGGCCGCATGCCCTGGTCCTCGCTGATCGCCTGTCCCACCCGGATGCTGTTCCCCGCCGGGTCGGTCATCAGGAACTGCCGCACGCCGTACGACATGTCCTTCACCGGCCCGATCCGCGGCAGCCCCCGCCGCGGCACCTTCCCGTACGCCGCCTTCAGCCCGGCCCGGAAGGCCTCGTACAGCCCGTCCACGTCGTCGGTGAGGACGTAGCACCCCGAGTACGACGCGGCGGGGTCGTACTCCCGCATCCCGAAGAACTGCAGCTCCACGGGGCCGCGTTCGACGACGGCGTACGCGTACGGGCTCTTCTGGAAGTACGTCGTCTCGAAGCCGAGCGCGGTGTAGAAGTCGACGACCGGCTGGAGGGAGTGGGCGGGCAGCAGGGGGATGGTTTTCTCAGCCATGCCGTCAGCCTAGTCAAACTTGAATACCTGGCGCGAGGGGTTTGCACTTAATGGGTCAGCAGTGCCCGGGGCGGGCGTACACGAGGACGCGCGCCGCGTGCGCACGGCGGACCGCGCACACCTCGAAGTGCCGGGCCAGTACGTGCTGTTTGACCCTCTCGCCGGGCTCCGCGGCGGGCGGCCGTCCGGCGGGGTCGGTGACCACGACGACGCGGTTCTCGGCGAGCAGCCGCTCGCGCAGGACACCGGGGGCGACCTCGGCGCCGTATAGCGTGCGCGAGGCGACCGGTCCCCGGGCGAGGGCGATGTCGCGCAGACCGCGCGCGGCCCAGGGGTACGGCAGCGACCACACCCGGCGGCGCAACGGCAGGTACAGCACGGCGTCGCCGGGTTGCCCGGCGACGCGCAGCGCCCGCGCGGCGGCGGTGGTGTCGTCGACGCGGCTGTCCGGGGTCCGTAGCTGGAGCGACTGCGGGCACAGCGCGGCCAGGGCGGCGGCCACCCCCGCGGCGACACCGAGGGTGCGCCACGGTCCGCCCCGTGCCAGCCGGTCGAGCGCCGCACCCAGGAGCAGGGCCGCACCGGCGTGCGTGTACAGCACGTAGCGGCCCACGTAGAGCGGCTTCGCCAGGGAGACGAGCCACAGCGTGAGCGTTGGCAGCACGAGCAGGGCAAGGCCGAGCACGGGCAGGGAGATCACCCCGCGCCGCACCTGCCGCCGGGCGAGGCAGCCGAACGCCGCAAGGCCGAGCGCCCACAGCCCGAGGACGGGCCACACCGCCTCTCCGTCGAGGCCCCCGATCCACTCCACCTGTCCCGCCTGGCGCTGACTGAGCAGCGCGAGCGGGGCCAGCGCGGTGACGACCGCGGCGGCGACGGCGGACCAGCGCCGCCGGGCGGCGGCGGGCAGCGCCACGGCGTGCGCCACAAGGACAAGTACCGCGAACTCGTGCAGCAGGCAGGCTGCCAGCACGAGGACCGCGTACCCGGCCCACCATCGCCGTCCGCCCGCGCGGGCCGCGCGTACCAGCGCGTAGGTGGACCAGACCACCAGCGCGCACACCATCGCGTACGAGCGCCCCTCCTGCGCGTAGTGCTGCACGCCGGGCAGCACGGCGAAGACGAGACCCGCGAACAGGCCCGCGCGGGCCCCCGCCAGCAGCCGTCCCAGGCACGCCACCCCGGCCGCGGCGGCTGCCGTCGCCGCCACCGACGGCAGCCGCAGCACGAGCAGCGGGTCGGCGTCGCCGCACAGTGCGAAGAGGCCGTGCACGAGGAGGTAGTACATGCCGTGCACGGCGTCCGCATTCCCCAGCGTCTGCCACAGGTCTGGCAGGGCACGCCGCGCCATGTCGTACGTCACCGCCTCGTCCCGCCACAGGGTGCCCTCGCGGCGCACCCCCCACAGGCCGAGGGCCAGGGACAGCAGAACACTCGGCACGGTGACCGGCCGACCGCGGCGGCGGGTGCGGAGCGGGCGTGCCGGGGGAGCGGCCCGTGCGGGCCGGGGCGTACGGGGGCCGGAGGTGTCGACGGCGGCGATGGCGGGCTCCAAGAGATGAAGGACGGTGCTGGAGCGCCGAGTTCAGCCGCCTGCGGATTGATGGGCAGCCCTGTCACCGGCCGCTTATCAATTGCTAGCGTGCGTCTGGGTAGGCCGGTGGGGCCGGTGGGACCGGTGAAGGCCGGACGGGGAACCGCGCGGACAGCAGGACGCAGCGCCGGATGAGGCAGGCGGAAGGTGCGGGTGGAGGGGCAGCGGAAGGGCCGGTCGGAGGGCTCACGAGAAGGCCGGTTGTTGGGCCGGGGGATGGGGCGGGATGGGGCGTCGGGAGAAGCCGCTGGAGCCTGCGGCCGGGCCGGTACAGCGCCTCGCGCACGGCCTCCGGGCGCTCCGTGCGGAGGCGGGCGGCCCCACCTACCGCGCTCTGGCGGAGCGCACCCCCTACTCGGCACCCACGCTGTCCGCCACCGCGTCCGGCGCCCGCCTGCCGTCGCTGCCGGTGCTCCTCGCCTACGTGGAGGCGTGCGGCGGCGACCCCGAGGAGTGGGAGGCGCGGTGGTACGCGACGCTCGCCGCCGCCGAACCCGTCCCGGACGAGGGCGCGTCGCCCTATCCGGGCCTGGCCCGGTTCGGCCCCGAGGACCGGGCCCGCTTCCACGGCCGCGACGACCTCGTCGCCGGACTCCTCGCCCTGACCGCGCGCCGCCGGGTCACGGCGGTCGTCGGCGCGTCGGGCAGCGGCAAGTCGTCGCTGCTGCGGGCCGGCCTCATCCCGGCGCTACGGGACGGGAGCGGTCACGGGGACGGAGGCGGGACCGGGGTCGGCCGCCTCGCCGCGATCCGCGTGTTCACGCCCGGCGAGCGCCCCGCCCGCACCCACCGGGCGCTGTTCACACCCAGCGGCGACAGCGACGGCACCGGCGACACGCTCCTCGTCGTCGACCAGTTCGAGGAGGTCTTCTCCCTCTGCCACGACCCGGCCGAACGGGACCGCTTCGTCGCGCACCTGCTCGCCGCCCGCGACCCCGGCAGCCGGCTGCGCGCCGTCCTCGCCGTACGCGCCGACTTCTACGGCAGGCTGGCCGAGCACGGCACGCTCGCCGACGCCCTGCGCGACGGCACCCTCCTCGTCGGCCCCATGACGCCGCCCCGGCTGCGCGAGGCCGTCGTGCGGCCCGCGGCGGCCGAACGGCTCGTGGTCGAACGCGCGCTCACCGCGCGGCTCGTCGCCGACGTCGGCGACGAACCCGGCGCGCTGCCGCTCCTGGCGCACGCGCTGCGCGAGGTCTGGCGGCGGCGCAGCGGCAAGACCCTCACCCTCGCCGCCTACGAGGCGATCGGCGGCGTTCGCGGCGCCGTCGCGCACACCGCCGAGGAGGTGTACGGGCGCTTCGACGCCGCGGAGGCCGCGACCGCCCGGGCCGTGCTGCTGCGCATGGTGGCTCCCGGGGACGGCACCCAGGACACCCGCCGCACCGTCGACCGCGCCGAACTCCCCGCCGCCTGCGGCGAGGTCCTTGAACGCCTCGTCGCCGCCCGGCTGCTCACCGTGGACGGCACCCGCGTCGACCTCGCGCACGAGGCGCTCATCAGCGCGTGGCCCCGGCTGCGCGGCTGGGTCGAGGCGGACCGGGAGCGGTTGCGGCTGCACCGCGCCCTGACCGAGGCGGCGCTGACCTGGCGGGACCTGGACCGCGACCCCGGGGCCCTGTACCGGGGAACGCGGTTGTCGGCCGCACGCGAGGCGTTCCCGGACACCGGCGAACTGGCCGCTCTGGAGCGGGAGTTCCTGGACGCCGCCGTGGCCGCCCACGATCACGGTGTGCGGACGCGGACCCGCGCCGCGCGCCGCACCCGCGCCCTGCTGTCCGCGCTCGCGGTACTGCTGTGCCTGGCTGCCGTGGCGGGCGCTCTCGCCTGGCAGCAGAACCGCGCCGCCGACCGCCGCGCGGCCGAGGCCCAGGCCCGCCGCCTCGCGGGCATCGCACGCACGCTGCGCGCGACGGACCCGGGTACCGCGATGCGCCTGGGCGTCGCGGCCTGGCGCATCGCGGACCTGCCGGAGACACGGGAGGCGGTGCGGACGGCGGGGGCGCAACGCGAGAAGGCGGTGTTCTCGGGGGCCGCCGCTCTGGACACGCCGGACGCTCGGACCTCGCTGAGCGCGGACGGCCGTACGGCGCTCGTGACCGCCCGGGACAGGGTGACGCGGTTCGACCTGCGTGACGGCCGCCGCGCGGGAACGACCGCCGTTCCGGGTGCCGGTGAGGGGCGTGCCCAGGTCAGTGACGACGGGCGGCTCGTCGTCACGGTGGGGGAGCGCGGCCTCACCGTGTGGGACGTGCGCCGGCGCCGTGCCCTGGCGAAGCCGTTCGGGCCGTCCGAGGCGCCGGACACGGAGCCGCGCTTCGGCGCGGACAGCCGGTCGTTGGTCGTCCGGACGCTGCGCCGCGGCCGGACCGCCGTCGAGCTGTGGGACGTACACCGGCAGCGCAGGCTCGGGCGCCTGACCGGGGACATCACGAGCGACAGCCCCTTCCCGCTGCTCAGCCCCGACGGGCGGCTGCTCGCCACCTGCTCGGGCGACGGGCGTCGCCTCACCGTCCGGCGGGTCGACGGCGGACGAGCGCTCCGCATGACGTGGCCGCGGCAGGCGCAGCGGCAGGCCTGTGCCGCCGACGAGTGGACCTTCACTCCGGACGGCGAGGCCATCACGTTCGCCGCCGAGGAGGGCCTTCGCACACACGAGGTGCGGTCCGGGCGTGAGCGCCCCCGCATCGATCTGCCGGACGCCGAGGAGTACTCCGTCGACTACAGCGCGGACGGGGCGTGGGCGGCCACCCTCAGCGACGGACAGGTCGCCCTGTGGCGGACGGCGACGCCTGACGCGCCGCTGATGCGCTACCCCCATGAGTTCCGCGGCGCCGGCGGTGTCCGCCTGGACGAGGCGGACGGTGTCGTCCGCCTGCAGGCCGGTGACCGTGTGATCAGCATCGATGTGCGGGACGTTCTCCGCCGTCCACGGCTCGGACGGCCTTTGGCAGCGGCCGCGTTCAGCCGGGACGGGCAGGTGCTGGCGGTCGCGCAGCACCAGAAGGAGGGACTGGAGGTCCAGTTGCGGGACGCCCGCCGGGGGCGGCGTCACCGCCCCGCTGCTGCGCCGGGCGTGTCGCGCGTGCGACCGCCCGCTGCTCGCGTTCTCCCCGAGCGGAGGACAGCTCGTGTACGCGAACACGGAAGGGGAGGCGACGGTGACGACCGTACGCCGGTGGGACGTCGCCACGCGCCGCCAGGAACTCCGCACGACCGTTCCCCCCGTCGTCGACAGCCTGGCCGTACCGGAGGAAGGCGGGCCGGTCACCCTGTCGGGGACGCCTTGGGGGCTGGACGAGAGCGAGCGGCGCGTCGACGTCTGGCGGGTGGCGGGCGGCACCCGCGCTCAGGTGCTCGGTCGGCGTACCAGCGCCCTGAGCAGTGTGGTGACGCCCGACGGCCGGGCCGTCCTGATGTGGAACGGCGAGCTGGTCGACCTCCGCACGGGCGGGTCCGCCGGCGTGCTGCGCGGAGAGGGCGAGGTGGAGGGGGCGGCCTACAGTCCGGACGGCCGGCTGCTGGCCGTGGTGGACGACAGGGGCGAGGTCACCTTGTGGAACGCGCGCGGCACCCGTCCCCTCGGCATCCTCATGCCGGGTTCGTACGACCACCGCGCGGGCGGGCCGCCGCTCCTCGTCTTCTCCGAGGACGGCCGCGAGCTGGCCCTCGGCCGCGAGGACGGCACCGTCCACGTCTGGGAGACGGACACCCCCCGCCTCTCCGGTGCCGAGTACCCCGGGGCCGACGGGCCCGTTCTCGCGCTGGGCTTCGCGGGGGGCACCCTGCGGGTGACGACGCCGCGCACCGCTGTACGGGAGCTGCCCCTGGAGCCGAAGCGGGCGGCAGCCGCGGCCTGCCGTCGTGCGGGCGGGGGGCTCACGCGGGCGCAGTGGCGGGCTTATGCGCCGGGGCTGTCGTTCCGCGCGACCTGCTGAGGCCGTCCGCCCCCGCACGGCGAAGCCCGGCCGCGCCGTCGGTGAGGTGGTGCGGCCGGGCCGGGGGTGGGGGTTACGCGACGTGGAACTCGGCCGGGTCGGGGCCGAGGCGGCGGTCCTCGTTCAGGGCGCTGATCGCCGCCATGTCCTCCGGGTCCAGCTCGAAGTCGAACACCTCGATGTTCTCCTTGATGCGGGACGGGGTCACCGACTTGGGGATGACCACGTTGCCGAGCTGGAGGTGCCAGCGCAGGACGACCTGCGCGGGGGTGCGGCCGTGCTTCTGCGCGATCGCGACGATCGCGGGGACCTCCAGCAGGCCCTTGCCCTGGCCCAGCGGCGACCAGGCCTCGGTGGCGATGCCCTGCTCCGCGTGGTACTCGCGGGCAGCGCGCTGCTGGAGGTGCGGGTGCAGCTCGATCTGGTTGACGGCCGGGATCACCGACGTGGCGTCGATGAGGCGGTCCAGGTGCTCCGGGAGGAAGTTGGAGACGCCGATGGACTTGGCGCGGCCGTCGGACAGGATCTTCTCGAACGCCTTGTACGTGTCGATGTACGTGTCCTTGTCCGGCATCGGCCAGTGGATCAGGTACAGGTCGACGTAGTCGAGGCCCAGCTTCGCCAGGGAGGTGTCGAACGCCTTGAGCGTCGCGTCGTACCCCTGCGCGGTGTTCCAGAGCTTCGTGGTGACGAAGAGTTCCTCGCGGGCGATGCCGGAGGCGGCGACGGCCTTGCCGGTGCCCTCCTCGTTCTCGTAGACGGCCGCCGTGTCGATGCTGCGGTACCCGGCCTCCAGGGCCGTCGTGACGGCCCGCTCCGCCTCGTCGTCCGGCACCTGCCAGACACCGAAGCCGAGCTGGGGCATCTCGATGCCGTTGTTCAGGATGATCGGGGGGACCTTGCTCACGGGCTCTCGATCCTTATACGTCGTCGGGTGGTACATCCATGGTCAACGATCAGGGGCCGCGTCGCATTCCTGGGGGACCCGGGGTCCGCGGTGGCCCTGAGAATGGCCGGATATGGCGCCGTTCCCAGCGGTCCGAACCATTGACCGCGTCCCGTCAGGCCGCGACTCTGTTGCACGCCACTGAACGCAGGCCATCCATGTGAACAGCCTACGCATCGCGGTGGTGGTGTATGCCAGTGGCTCCTGATCCCTCACTTCTCAGGAAGGCAGGACGCGCCATGGACCCCCACGAGCAGGAGACCCCGGAGCGGCACCCCTCCGGCCCGTCCGACGCCACGCCCGCCCCGGCGTGGCAGACCCCCGCCTACACGGTCGTCGAGACCTCCCTCGAGGTCACCGCCTACCGGCTCGCCGACCGGTAAGCACGCCGATGCTGCTGCAGGTGCTCGGCACCGCGGCGGGGGGGGGGGGGGGGGCCGCCGCGGGACGGCGCGCCCCCCCCCGCCCCGCGCGCCCCCCCCCCCCCCCCCCCCCCCCCCCCCCCCCCCCGCGCCCACCGC
>NZ_JASCXL010000127.1:0-27461 GCF_030010595.1 Streptomyces sp. CC224B
AAACCACCCACACCCCCCTCAACCACCCCAACTACCCCACCCACACCCACCACCACACCACCCCCACCCACTAACCCAAGCCACCCAAGCCACTCAGCGCGAGCAGGAGCTCCACCTTCGACCAAGTTCCGCGGAGAACACCTTGGTCGACATCCCCCGGAGAACCGCACGCAACCAAGATCGCGTGTAATGGGCGAAACATCAGCACGTCACATGAGAAGACAGGCATATCGGGTGGCAGTCATATCGAGGGTGGGGACGGCGGCTGTGGCCGCCGTGGTGTCCGGCGCACTGGTCGCGGGGGTGGCCACGGCCGACTCCGGTAGCGGGCCCGGCCTGACCACGGGCAAGAAGCCGAGTACGAGCACGAGTGCCGGAAGCAAGGGGAAAGCCGGGAAGGGCAGGACGGCGACCGTCACCCTGATCACCGGTGACCGGGTGGTCGTCACCACGGGGAACGAGAAGACGGACGGCGAGACGGCGGACGACAAGACGGTGGACCGCAAGAAGGCGGGCGGTGAGAAGGCGCGCGACCAGGCGCGCGATCAGGAAGCCCGCGGCAAAAAGGCGCGCGACAAGAAGACGCACGGCACCGCGCCCGCGAGCAAGTCGGCCGGCACCAAGGTCGTCCAGCTCGTCCGCGGCGCAGGTCGTGAGCAGGTGACGATCTCGGTCCGGCGTGAGGCCGGGCACCTGTTCGTCGTGCCGCAGGACGCGCAGGAGCTGATCGACGCCGGCAGGCTCGACCGGCGGCTCTTCGACGTGACGCGGCTCGTCGAGGACGAGTACGACGACGCGCACCGTACGTCGCTGCCGCTGATCGTCGGCTATCGCCCCGGCCGGGCGAACACCCTCACGGCAGGCGGCCCCTTCCAGGGCCTCGCCCGTGAGCGCCGGGCGCTGCCCGCTGTGGGCGGCGAGGCGTTCCGTACCCCCAAGTCACGGGTGTCCGGACTGTGGTCGGCGCTCACCGGTGGCACGGGTGTGGGGGGCGAGCGGAGGGTGCGGGAAGGCCGTACGAACGCTCGTACCACCGCCGTCCCGGCCGTCTCGCACGTGTGGCTGGACGCCAAGGTCCGCCCCACCCTCGACAAGAGCGTGCCGCAGATCGGCGCCCCCACCATGTGGCGAGCCGGTTACACCGGCAAGGGTGTCAAGGTCGCCGTCCTGGACACCGGGGTCGACCAGACGCACCCCGATCTCAAGGGCGTCGAGGTGCTGGAGAAGAACTTCACCGGCGCCCCCGACGCCAAGGACCGCATGGGCCACGGCACGCACGTGGCCTCGACGCTCGCGGGCAGCGGGGCGAAGTCCGGCGGCCGGTACAAGGGTGTGGCGCCCGGCGTGCGCATCCTGGACGGCAAGGTCATATCCGAGGAGGAGGGCGGCGGCACCGACTCCAGCATCGCCGCCGGCATGGAGTGGGCCGTCGCCCAGGGCGCGAAGATCGTCAACCTGAGCCTCGGCAGCCTGGACACCCCGGGCACGGAGCCGCTGGAGGAGGCCGTCACCCGGCTCTCCGGCAAGGCGCTCTTCGTCGTCGCGGCGGGCAACGACGGCCCGGAGCCGGGCACCGTGAACGCCCCCGGCAGCACTCCTGAGGCCCTCACCGTCGGTTCGGTCGACAAGAACGACGACATCGCGGAGGACTCCGGCCGCGGCCCGAACGCGGACGGGGTGACCAAGCCGGACCTCACCGCGCCCGGTGTCGCCATCACTGCCGCGGCCTCCTCGCAGGCCCCCGACCAGGACGCGACCGACGGCTACATCTCCCTGTCGGGCACGTCGATGGCCACCCCGCACGTGGCCGGAGCCGCGGCCATGCTCCTCCAGCAGCACCCCACCTGGTCCGGCGCGCGGCTCAAGGCCGTGCTGACCGGGTCGGCCGAGCCCAACCCGAAGCTCACCGCGCACCAACAGGGGGCGGGCCGCGTCGACCTGACGCGCGCCGTCTCCGCGTCCGTCGTCTCCTCGCCCGGTTCGCTCTCCTTCGGGACGCAGGCCTGGCCGCACACCGACGACAGGCCGGTCGGCAAGACGCTCACGTACCGCAACCACGGCACGAAGCCGGTCACGCTCGCCCTGTCCACCGCCACCGTGGGCCCCGCGGGCCGGCCGGGCCCGGCGGGCATGTTCACCGTCAAGGACAGCAAGCTCACCGTCCCCGCGGGCGGCACCGCCAAGACCACGGTCACGGTCGACACCAAGCTCGGCAGCGCCGACGGCGCCTACGGCGGCACCGTGCTGGCCTCGGGCGACGGCCAGTCGGTGCGCACCGGGCTCATCGTGGACCGCGAGGTCGAGTCGTACGACGTCACGGTGAAGCACCTCGACATCAACGGCGCGAACTCGACCCACTACGTCACCACGCTCACCGACCGCGCCACGCAGAAGAAGTTCACGGTCCCCTTCCGTACCGGCCCGGCCACCGTGCGGCTCCCCAAGGGCACGTACGTCCTGGAGAGTTCCGTCTACGGGCCGACGACGACCTTCGCGGCCTTCGTCCAGCCGAAGCTGAAGCTGGGCGCCGACCAGGCGATCACGCTGGACACCCGCAAGGCCAAGCCGGTCGCCGTCACCGCCCCGGACCCGGGCGCGCGCCTCACGGCGTCGAACATCGCCTACGAGGACCAGACCGCGGGCATCGCGGCCAACTGGAACCTCGGCGGCACCACCGTGATCCGCACCGCCGGGATCGGCACGGCCTCCCCCACGTTCCACGCCCAGTACGTCGGCCTCTTCGAAGCCCCGGGCACGGCAGGCGGGAAGACCGACTACCGGCTGGCCTTCGGCCGCACCGGCAACTGGTTCCCCGGCCTCCAGCGCGCCGTCACCAAGGCGGAGGTCGCCGAGGTGAAGTACGGCCTCGGCGCCTCCGTGACCGGCCGCAAGGGCACGCTCTCCGCCCTGCCGACCGACGTGCACGGCAACGGACCGGCCCTCGCGCCGACGAGCGAGCTGAAGCTCCCGGCCTCCGGCACCAGCTATCTCAACACCAAGGATCTGCGCTGGAGTTGGGCCATGGCGCAGCTCGATGACGCGGGCGAGCCGGCCATCACCTATGGCACGGACCCGGTCGCGTACACGGCGGGCAAGCGCTCCACCCTGCACTTCAACACCGGTGTGGTGGGTCCCGACCTGGAGGCCGATGAGAGCCAGGGCGCGCGGCGCGCGGGCAACTCCGTGGACGCGTACGTGAGGCTGTTCAACGACGGCGCCGGGCACGCGGGCGAGTCACCCATGACCGGGGGCTTCACGCGGCTGGAGTCCGGCGGCCGTACCGTCGCCGAGGGCGGGCCGGGCGCGCTCATCGCCGACCTGCCGTCCGCCGCGGCCCCCTACCGGCTGACCATGGAGGCCACACGCGCCGCCAAGGACGCTTCCACCAGTACGAAGGTGGCTGTGGCCTGGACGTTCATCTCGGCGAAGACGCCTGACGAGGAGCCCACCGCGCTGCCGCTGTCGACGGTCCGTCTCGCACCGAAACTGGCGCTGAACGGGACGTCCCCGGCGGGCGGCCCGCTGGCCGTGCCGCTGAAGGTCGCCGGTGCCGCCGCGGGCAGCGGCAAGATCGCCACGTTGACCGTCAAGGTCTCGTACGACGCGGGCAGGACGTGGAAGACCGCGGCCGTCACGACGGACACCAAGGGCGCACGCACGGCAAGCGTGCGACACCCCGCGACGGCCAAGGCCGTCTCCTACCGCGTGTACCTCAAAGACACCTCCGGCAACACCATGACCGAGACCATCACCAACGCCTACCGACTCGCTCCATAACAGGCGCCTATTCACCTATGGCAGAGGACGGATCCCCGGCGGGCAGTACGCCGGGGATCCGTCGTCGTACGGGTAGGGACGGAGAGCAGCCGCTGACCGCCCCATGCACCGGCCACAGGTGTCCAAGGCCCCGGAGTTCAGGCCACGGCTCTTCCGGGCGCCGTCCCTGTGCGGAACCATGGTCGCAAGTCCTGAGCATCCGGCAGTGAGGGAAGGAGATGGGGTGGGTCTCTGGCAGCAGGTACTGCTAGGAGCCGGTGGTGGACTGCTGGTAGAACTACTTGACTTCTACAACCGTGTCGCTGCCTGGAGGCAGGCGAGGCGGTCGCAGACAGCGGAGGCTGCGCCTCGGTTTCGTGCGTACTTCGACGCCGGGCCGGATGTCGCCGTGGCGGTGACTCGTGCGGTGCTCGGTGCGGCAGCCGCCGCGGCCTTCGGCGCGGGGAACCAGGCGGAGGGCGTCGCCGGTCTGCTGGCTGTCGGCGCCTGTGCCCCGGTGCTCCTCTCGCAGCTCGGGCAGACACTCGGCGGACCGGCGGCCCCCGTGTCCGGCACGCCTGTATCAGGGAACGCCAGTGGTGACGAGGCCGCCGCTGCTCCCCGTGCGCGCCCCGCCGAGGCGGAAGGGAGTGCGGCCCGTGGTCGATGACCGTTTCGTGTCCCGGTACTGGGCAGCGTTGACCCGGCTCGGGCCACCGCGGCCGTGGACTGCTGTCGTGAGCCCACGCCCGCAGGAGCCGGTGGGGTTCGGGCGGCGATACGCCCTGCGCCTCCTCGGCCGTGGCCCGTCCCTGTCCCACGGGCTTCGCGGCGGGCGCAAGGCACCGGCCGATCCTCGGACACGTCATGACGTCCGCCCGGCAGGACGGGACAGCGTGTCACGAGGCCAAGCCGGCACACCCTCGGATCATGAGGCGACAGAGCCGCGTGGCGTGCCACAAGACAGCCGCACTCTTGCGGAGCTGTCAGCGGTGCTCGACGTCTCCGTCACGCCCGAGACCCTGGCACGTGCCCTGACCCATCGCTCCTACGCGGAGGCTCACGAAGTCCCGGACAACGAGCCCTTGATGGCGCTGGGGGACGCGGTGCTCGGTCTGGTGGCTACGGAGACCCTCTTCCGGAACCATCCCGACCTGACCAAAGGAGAGCTGCCCCGCCTTCGGGCGAGAATGGTCAACAGCATCACCCTGGCTCGCATCGCCCGCGGTGTCGGGCTGGGGCGCCACGTTCGCATCAGTGCCGATGAGGAGGCGGAGAACGGACGGGACAAGCCGTCGGTCCTCGCCGACGTCCTGGAGGCGGTTGTCGGCGCCGTATGTGCCGATCAGGGGCGGGACGCCGCTGTCGAACTCGTGCACCGCCTCTTCGATCCGCTCGTCGAACTGACCGGGGCCCATCAGGACGATGAGCCTGCGCGTACGAAGAACCAGCGCCCCGCACGGCCGAAAAGGTCCGTGCAGCGCCACCGTCGCTCGGGAGCGTGACCGGCCTCGCGGAAGGGTGGTGGTGACCGCACGAGTGCCGTCCGCGCACTTTCCCCCCTGCCCTCTGGCCGATGCCCCCTGACCGATGCCCCGGATCCCGCACCACTACGGGATCCGTTCGCGTCGGCGGGGCTTCACTGAGGGGTGCGGGGGAAGGGGAGGCCGCCCGGTGGGTGTCTCCCTCTCTCCTCCGGCAGAGACGTGTCAGCGAGGAGAGCCGGTCCGATGTCATCCATTCCCGTCACCGTGCTGGGGCCGCAGGGCTCCGGCAAAACGGTCTACCTGGCCAGCCTGTTCCGTCGCCTCGCGATCCAGCGGGACGACGTGGGCTTCTTCGTCCAGCTTCCGCCGGACGAGGCGACGAAGCTGAACCAGATCTACTCCCAGATCGTCAGCCCGGACGGCTGGCCCGACCCCAACCTCCTCGCGCACACCTCGGAATGGCGGTTCACCTGCTCGATCCGCACCGAACAGGGCGAGGTGTACAGCCCCTTCACGCTCGACTACCTCGACTTCGCCGGTGACCACCTCACCAACACGGCGGCGACGGAGACGGAGTACGGGGCCGCCGTCTGGCAGCGGGTGCGGGAGTCCGAGTTCCTGCTGGTGCTGCTCGACGGCCTGAAGGTGCTGCGGTACCTGGACGGCGACAGCCGGCTGGTCGACGAGTTGGTGCCGGTCCTCGGTGCCATCGGCGCGAGCAAGGCGGTGGCCCACTTCCTCGTCACCAAGTGGGATCTGCTCGAGGCCTCCGGACACACCGTGCGCGGGGTCCTCGCCCGGCTTCTGGAGAACCCGGAGTTCCGTGACTTCTACACCAACAGGATGCGCCGCACGGACGAGGGCGCGCTCCGCTTCATCCCCGTCAGCTCCCTGGGCCCGGGGTTCGCCACGCTCGGCCCCGACGGGCGGACGATGGTGAAGCAGGGGCGGTTCCCCCGGCCGGTGAACGTCGAAGTGCCGCTGATGGCCGTCCTCGTGGACCTCTTCACCCGCGAGCTGCACCGCGTGCGCGCGCAGGAGGCGACCCGGCAGGCGGGGCCGCCGTGGACGGGGCTGCGGCCCTGGCTGCTGCGGGAGGCCGTGAAGTGGCTGCCCGCGCTGCGCGGGGTCCTCGCGACCCGCGCCGCCGGCTCCCGCGCCCTCGCCGCCATCCAGGACACGATGGTCGACGCCTTCGTGTCGTTCGTGGAGGAGCGCGAGCGCCGGCTCGCGCGGCAGGAGGCCGAGGACAGCGAGCAACTGCGCGCGCACCTGCTCCGCGCGCGCTCCAGGCAGGAGGCGATGAACGCCATGATCAAGCTGTTCGACTCGGTCCTGGCCGAGTTCGAGGCGGTCCACCCGGGATCGCTCGTGGCGGGGGAGGTGGCGTGATGCCGCGTCCCGACGCCCCGGACCCCTCGGTCGTCCCGTTCCCGGCCGGCACCTCCGGGTGGCCCTTCGCGATCACCCGGTCGGTCGACACGGGGTTCCACGTCGTGGTGGCCCCCGACTTCCTGGTCTCCTGCAACCTGCACCATCTGCTGTCCGACGTGGCGGCGGGGCAGACGGCCGAGGACACCGCCTACCTCCGGGAGTACCGGGACCGGGGCAACCTCCGGCTCTGGGTCCTGTACAAGGTCTCCCACCTGCGCGGCGCCGACGTCGGGCTGGACAGCGAGTACGCCCTGCACGGGAGCCGTCGTACCCCGCTCGTCGAGGGCATGGTGTGTCTGGACCGCCCGCAGCCGCCCACGGACGGCCTTTTCGACTGGGTCCACGAGGTCTGTGCCGCGCCGGTGAAGGCGTTCTTCACCGGCGACTCCGACGACCACCCGGTGAGCTCCAGCGCGTACGCCGAGCCCCCCGCCACCGGTACGGCGCTGCGCGTCGCCGAGGTGGACCCCTACCGTTCGGAGAGGAATCTGCAGGCGGCCCTCCCGGGCCGCCGCCCACCGTCCGCGCGGCCCTCTTCCCCGGTCACGCGCGCCGTACCTGCGGGGCGCCGCCAGGACGCTGCGGATCCTGGGACGGGTCCTGGTCGTCACGGGCGAGTGGACGCTGGCCGCTGCCGAGACCCTCGATGCGCGGCACGCGTCCGGCGCGCGCGGGGCATCGCCGTCGCGTCCGTGGCCCTCGGACTCGCCGCGGTCCTGATCGTCCTTCTGCTGTGCGAGTGACGAGCGGTGCCGACGCCCCGCCCCAAGTGCCTCACGTACGGCGTACGGGGCGGGGCGGCGGCCCGGGTCAGGTGCCGGGGCCCAGCCTGATCCAGGCCGTCGCGGTGAAGTCCTTGGCCGGGTTGCGCACGTCCACGCGGTGGAAGCCCTCGGGCGAGAGACCGGCGTACCCGTGGGGCACCAGGTCCTGGTAGAGGCCGTCGGAGAAGGCGACCGCGAGGACGGCCGACGCGTCCGACTCCAGGGCCTGCCGCAGCGGGCCGCAGTCGAGGACGCGGAACAGCGCGACCACGGCGGAGCCCGCCCAGCCGCTGTCCGCCTCGTGGACGATGCCCTGGTGCAGGCTCGCCCGCATGCGCAGCGGCCGGGGCGGGCCGTCCGGGCCGGGTGCGGGCCCCGGCCCTCGCGGAGCGCGAGCGGGCAGCGCGCCGTTGGCCGAGGCCAGGCCGTCGGCCAGCCCTCCGAGCAGGGCGGGCACCACCCGGGTCTCGTCGACACCGGGGGCCATGACCAACAAGTAGCCGTCGCCCTGCGCCTGTCGGCCGCAGGTGTGCCACCCCACCCGGGCGCGGGCACAGGCCGCGCGCAGGGTGCGCAGCAGGACGCGTTGCAGCCGGACCATGTCCGCGTTGTCACGGGCGCTGTACTTCTCGATGTCCACGGCGAGGCACAGCCTGCGCAGGCCCGGCGGCAGGTCCTCCTCCGCCCCGCCCGGCGGCCGGTCCTCGTGCGGGCGGTGGGCGCGCAGCGGCTCGTGCGCCTCTTCCGCGCCGCCGTCGTCACCCTCGTACGGCTGCTCGTCCGCGTCGTGCGGCGTGCGCGGCTCGTACGACGGGAGAGCCCAGGCCCCCGGCAGAGCGGCGTGGGCGGTGAGGGGGCCGGTGGTCGTCCAGGCCTCCTCCAGCGGCAGCCGGAACGGCACGCCCTGCGGCAGCCGGGCCGGGGTGCGGGGCCACACACCGAACAGCTTCGGGCGTTCGACGACCGCGCTCAGTCCGATCCGCCCGGCGACTTCGGCGGTGCCGGGCGGCAGCCGGACGAGGATCTGTGTCCAGCGTCCGTCCGGGCGGAGCCCGTCGCCGTCGGGCGCCCGGAAGACCCAGCGCAGCCGGCTCCCTCCGAGCCCGAACGCCGTCACGTCCGCGTCGCGCGGGACGGGTGGTGCGGCCGGGGCCGCCGGGCTCGGGACCGAGGCCGGGTACAGGGTCAGCGCGCGCAGGCCGTCGTCGAGGTCGACGGTCAGCTCCGCCTCGCGGTAGCGGCGCCCGTCGGGGAGTTCCTCCAGGTCGAACGGGAAGCACAGGAGCAGCTCGCGGTGACGGCGTCCGGTGCCGCCGGGCCCCGTGTCACCGGGCTCCGCGGGGAGGGCGTACAGGAGCGGGTGCCCCAACTGGGCGCCACAGGCCCGTGCGGCGGCGGGCGCGGGGGCTCCGCCCTTGGGCACGGGGGCGTTCTCGTCGAGGAGGTCGACGGTGGCGAGGACGTCGTCCGGAACGTCCGCCGCACCGTCCGGGCCGTCCGTCACATCGCCCGGAACGTCCGTTACGGCGTCAGGAACATCCGCCAAGCCCTCCGCCCCGTCCGGCACGCCGTCCGCGCCATCCGCCACGCCGTCCGGGCCGTCCGGGCCGTCCGTGCTCCAGTGGTCCATCCGTACCTCCTGCGCCCGCGAGCGGGACGGTTTCAGGTGGGCATGGGGGGCAGTTCGGTGGCCTCGTGCAGACCGGGCAGCGAGCGTACGGTCACCCGGCGGTATCCGACGTCGATCACCCGCTCGGCGGCGAGCGCGCCGAGCACCTCGTGGACGCTGCGTTCGCGGGCGCCCACGAGCCCGGCGAGCTCGGCCTGGGTGAGGCCCGGGATGCTGAGGGCGCCGTCGCCGCCGCGCTGTCCGTAGTCCTCGGCGAGGTCGGCGAGGACGCGGGCGACCCGGGTGGCCACGGGGCAACTGCTGAAGTCGCCGCGCCGCCGCACCGACCAGCGGTTCTTGCGGACGAGGCTCTGGCCGACGGCGAGGGCCACCGCCGGGTGGTCGTTCAGCCAGCGCAGGAAGGTCCGCTGGGAGAGCCGCCGGGTGTGTACGCGGCTGGCGGCGGTGACCGTGGCGGAGCGCGGCTGGTTGTCGAAGGCGGCGAACTCGCCGACCAGGTCGCCGCCGAGGCGGACCGCGAGCAGGGCGGTCTCACCGCCCGGCGCCACGGTGGTCACCTTCGCGACGCCGCTGAGGAGCAGCAGCACGAACGTCCCGGTGTCCCCCTCGGCGAGCAGGATCTCGTGCGGGTCGTAGGTGCGCGGGGTGCTCGCCGACAGGAGGTCCGCGGTCGCGGTGTCCGGTGCCGACGCCGCGGCGAGGACCGCCAGGAAGCTGCCGTGCGGCCAGGGCCCGGCAGGGAAGCGCTGCCGTGTGCCCCCGCCCGCCATGGCCGTCCCCCCCTCACCGCACGCTGTCGGCCAGATGGCGAAATCGTACGCCTGGCTGCTCATGAACACCGCGTCCTCAGGCGCGATCCAGGGGGCGCATCAGGGCGTGGAGGGAGAGCACGCGGTAGTGCAACTCCCGGTCGCGCTGCGCCTCTTGGTCGCGGCGGTGCTCCCTCGCGCCGTCCCACAGTTCGTCGAGCAGGTGCCGCAGCGGGTGGTCCGGCTGGCGGCGGGCGCGTTCGCGGGCACCCCTGGAGACGAGCGGGGTGAAGTCCACCGGCCGGTTCCCGACGAGCAGGTGGACGGTCTCGGGGCGCGGCCCCTCCTTCGGTACGTCATCGGGCCAGAACAGGCGTACGGGCCCCAGGCACACCGTGGTGTCGTGCCCGGAGCCCCGGGCGCGCAGCCGTACCCCGCTGGGCTGGTCGTTGGTGACCAGCTCGGTGCGGCCACTCAGCCCCACGGCGACGATCCAGGCGTAGAGCACCTGGTCGCCGTCGTGGGTGACCGTGAGGCGGTAGCGGTCGCCGGGGTGGAGGGTCGCGCCCCGGGGGGCGAGCGGTTCCCAGCCGTCGCCGGTGCCGGGCTGGCGTTCGGCCCGCACCTCGACGGATGCCTCCAGGCGCTGGCCGTCGTCGGGGTCGCCGAGTGCGCGCAGCCGTTCGCCCCGGGCCAGCGTCTCCAGGAGTGCGGTGAGGTCCCGTACCGCCTCGGGGGTGGCGGGCAGCGGGGTGCGTGCGGGGAGCCGGTCCCAGAGGTGGACCACGGCTCCGCCCCCGGCGCCCGGCAGTACGGTCGCGAAGGCGTCGTCGGCGCTGTCCGCGAGGGCGAGGCGCGGGCACGACGCGACCTGTGCGCGCAGTGCGGCCGCGTACGCGCGCGGCAGTGCGGCGTCGAGGTGCACCCGGCGCCGGTCGTGCAGCCGCACGGGGACGGCGTACGCCCCGGGCGGAAGCTGCGCCGTGCGCAGTCCGGCCGGTTCCGGCTCCAGGTCCACCAGCGCGTCCGCGCCGTCAAGCCCCCGGACCTCGCCGCGTACGGTCAGGGTGCGGTCCTCCGCGGCCTCCTCGTGCGGGGTGTCGTCGGGGAACACCACGCTCAGGACGTCGCCCGCGCCGAGGCCGAGGACCTGCCCGCCGGGGACGCGGAAGCGTCCGTGCACGCGCTCCAGGGGCAGGAGTTCCGGCTGGCGGGGCACGTCCAGGGAGAACGGCAGCCGCCCCGCCTCGCCGCCCGCGTCCGGCCACTGGTCCGACGTCTGTTTCACCCGGTCCCGCACGCGCCGCAGCAGCACCGTCCACGGCAGGCCGCCGGTCCGGGGGTCGCGCAGCAACGCGGCCAGGGCGTCCGTGAACAGCCCCCGGACACGGCCTCCGTCTCCGTCCACCGGCGCCTCGTACGCCGATTCGGCCTGTTGACTGGCCGTCAGGCGTACAAGGTGCGGTACGAGTTCGAGGTCGGTTCCGCCGATGCGGGCGGCCCGCTCGTGTGCCGCGGCCATGGGCAGGCCGGGCAGGGAGCGGGACTTGAGGCGCAGCCGGCCGGGGCCGCGGACCAGGGCGCCCGCGTGGCAGCAGTCGAGTACGCAGGTGGTGTTGGGGGTCTTCTCGGTCAGGCGGCGGAACACCTCGGTGAGCTCCGCGCCGAGCAGGCCCCGGAAGTCGTCGGCCGTGCTCTCCTCGACGTCGACGGGCACCAGGTACTGCAGGCCGTCGGTGAGGGCGCCGTGTCCGGAGTAGTACACGACGACCGTGTCGCCTTGCTGGGCGTCCCGGCACAGTTGTCGCAGGGCGTCGGTCATGCCGTGGTAGGTGGCGTCCTTTCCGGTGCAGGTGGTGATCATGGCCTGATCGAAGCCGCGTGCGGTGAGGACGTCCTCCATCTGGTCGATGTCGTTGTCCACGCCTTGCAGGCCGTAGGTCGCGGAGCCGAGCAAGAGAGCACGTCGGGTCATATCGCCTCCAGGTGGTTGTCGGGTCGTGGTGCCCCGGGGGTTCCCCGGTGGTTACGGTGTCGATGTCGCCGCCCCGCCGGGGGTGGTCCGGCGGCGGGGTCCTGGGCCTGTCCGGTCCGTCGGGGCCCTCGGATGCATCGGGGTCCTCAGACGCCGACGTAGATGAACGGCGCCCAGTGGCGCGGTGCGCCGGCGACGGCGGCCGGGGCGGCGAGCGGTTCGCTGTCGCGCGTGCCGGGGGCCGAGGGCGGGGCGTCGGCCGCGGCGGCCAACTCGGCGTAGAGGTCCTGGCGTTCGACGCCGGTCATCTTGCGTACCTCTCGTTGCGCGTGGTGCAGGGCTGTCGGCACGTCCGCTGCCGTGGCGTCGGTCGCCGTGCTGCTGGTTGCCCTGCCGCTGGTTGCCCTGCCGTCGGTTGCCCTGCCGCCGGTTGCCGTGTCGCCGGTGAGCCGCTCGTACATCCGTGTCATGACCAGGCAGCCTGTGAGGTCGCCCACCGGCCACAGGGAGACCACGGCCCCGTGCGCCCCGGTGATCATCGCCGCGCGGGTCAGCCCCAGGACGTCGCCGCCGGCCGTGGCGGTGCCTCGGCCCGAGTTGCAGGCCGAGAGCACCAGCAGGCGGGGCGCCCGGGCGCAGCCGATGAGGTCGGCCATGTCCAGGGTGTCCGTACCGGTCAGGGCGAGCCTGCTGCGGCTGGGCGAGAGGTCGTCGACCTGGCCGTGGGTGGCGAGGTGCAGCACCTCGCACTCCGGGGCGGCCGCCAGCACGCGGTCGCGCGAGGCGTCCGGTCCCCTCAGGAGCTGCGCGCCGGGCAGCAGCCGGGCAATCGAGGCCGCCTCGACGCCCGTGCCCGGCAGCGGCGGGAGACCGGTCCCCGGGGCCAGGTCCGGGTCCCCGACGAGCAGCGCGCGGGCCCGCGGCCACGGTGTGTCCCACCGGCGGGCCCGGGTGAGCAGGGAGGCCGCCGGGAGGTACGAGACGACGTGCCCGTGGCCGAGGGTGTCACCGCCCCAGGGCAGCACGTGGAACGGCAGCAGCGACAGGCTGGGCGGGGGTACCACCACGACCCTGGGGTGGCTGCGGAGTTCGGCGGCGAAGGGCTCCAGGAGCCAGGTCGCCAGTTCCCGGGCCGCGGCGGGGCCGTCGCTGTCCCCGTGCGCGCAGCCGCCGTGGAACCGGCGCGCCGTCGCGGTCACCTCCCCCGCCCAGAGCCGTCGCCGCTCGGCCCGCACCCCGTCGCGGGTCACCGCCCAGGCCACCAGGTCCTCGTCGCACGTGTGGTACGTGAGCAGCAGCGTGTCGGGGGGCAGGGCGGCGGCGACGGCCGCCGCGTCCGGCAGGTCGGCACCGCGCGTCGCGGTGAGCGCCGTCGGCGCGAGCCGCCGTACGGTGGCCTCGGCGGCGTCCAGCTCCGCCTCGGCCGCGGCGATCCGCGCCAGCCGCTCCCGCGCGTCGCCGCGGGCCGCGCGGCCGGGAGCGGCCGCCTCGCGGCGGATCTCCGCCAGGCCCTCCTCGTACCGGGCCGACCACCGGGTCCCGGCCGCCAGCCAGGCGCGGACGGCGGCACGCGTGCCCGGGTACCCCGTGGCGTCGAGGGCGCGTACCGCGTCGAGGAAGCCGGAGCGGGCGCGTTCCGCCCAGGCGAACGCGGTGGCGGCCGGCGCGCCCGCGCAGGGCTCCGGGGGCAGGCACGAGAGGACCGCGGTGTGGTGGAGCCCGGCGACCACCGGGGAGTCGGCGGACGCGGAGCGCAGGGCGTCGCGGGCGAGCCGGGCCCGGTGCCGCTCATAGGCGTCCACGCCCTGTGCGGCCGCGCGGTGAGCCGCGTCGAGGTCACCGAGCTTGAGCCGCAACTCCGCGTGCAGTGCGGGGAGTTCCCAGGCGTCGGTCGGTTCGGGCCCGTGGCGGCCGATGTCCTGGACCGTCGTGGCGGCTTTCTCGGGGTCGCCCACCCGCAGCCACAGTGCGGTGGCCTGGAGGGCGCTCAGCCCCGCGGCGTCGATCCGCCGGGCGCGTGTGTGGGCCTCCGGGAGACGGCGGAGTTCGACCAGGGCCGAGCAGGCGGCGTAGTGGTTGCCCAGCCGGTCCGCCTCGCGCAGGGCCTCTTCGGCGTGCCTGTCGGCCTCGTCGGGCAGTCCGGCGGCGCGCTCACGCCGTGCCGCGAAGAGGGCTTTCCACACGGGAAGTTCGGCGAGGTCTCCGGCCATCAGATCGAGCGTCCCGGCCAGGCGCGCGTCCGTGTCCGGCAGGCGGCGTACGGCCTCAAGGGTGTGACCGAGGCGCAGGCCCGCCGCGGTGAGGAGGTCCGGGTCGCCCAGGGCGAGGGCGTGGTGGTGGAGGAGCTGCGCGGCGTGCACGAGGGCGAGGAGGTCGCCGAAGTGCTCCGCGGCCGGACCTGTGCGGACGCGGGCGCCGAGGCCCGCCATGGCCACATCGGTGAGCAGGAGCGCGGCCCGGCGGTGCCCGGCGGAGCGGTACAACCGGGCCCAGGCGTCAGCGCGTTCCGCCGTCCCGACGTCGTCCGAGAGCCGGTCCGCGAGCAGCAGGGCGCCCCGGCCGCGGACGAGGTCTCCCGTGCCGATCCACGACGTGGCGTGCTCCAGGGCGATCCCGCGCAGCCCCGTCACCCATGAGCCGCTGCCCACGGTGGAGCCCCAGGCCCGGACGGCTTCCGCCCCGGCCGGGTCGGCTGTCGCGCCCCGCGCCACGGCGTCCAGTGCGGTCTGCACCCGGACGAGTGCGGCGCAGGCGCCGTCGCCGGCGCGGAGTGCCAGGTCGAGGGCCTGGGCGAGCGCGGCGCGGCACTCCTTGGTCCGGCCGCGCAGCCGGGCCGCGTGCGCGAGACGCAGGGCGGCCGCGGCCTGGCCGCTGCGGGAGCCGGCCCGGCGGTAGGCGGCCGCGGCCTCGGTGAGGTGCGCGGCCGCGGCGTCCGGATCGGCGGCCGGCCCGCCGGGGACCGCCAGGGCGCGGTGTGCCGCGTCCGGTGCTCCCAGGAGCCACTCCCCGATGAGCAGTTCGGCGTGGCCATCGTAGGCCGGGCCGCCCGCGGTGGTGTCTTCGGTGTCTTCGGTGTCTTCGGCGGCGCGCTGCCGGGCCGCCGCGAGCAGTGCCCGGGCCCGGGCCGGGTCGGCGGCGCGCGAGCGCAGGTCCGCCGCGAGGAACGCGCGGTAGGCGGGTGGGGCCGTGGTTCCGCCGGTGGCGTCGAAGGACTGCAGGACGAGTGCGATGTCCGGGGCCAGGTCGGCGTGCACCCACGGCTCGTCCGCCCCGTGCGTGCGGGCTTCCTGTTGCGCGGTGCGGGTGCGGGCGAGGTGGCCCAGCATCGTCCGGGCGCCGAGCGCGGCGGGGAGGACGGATCCGGCCAACTCGGCGCAGCGGCGCAGCCGTTCGTCGCCGACGGCCGCGACGGCCGCTTCCAGGCCCGCCGTCGCGGAGGCCAGCGCGGCGGACGTCCCGGCCGGGAGGAACGACGTGCCCGCGACCGGGGTCCAGTTGTGCTCGATGTGCAAGGCGGCGGCGCGCAGCGACCGGGCCAGGGTGCGGTGGTCGTACGGCAGGCCGTCGGAGGCGAGCGGGCCGTCGAGGAGCGCACGAGCCCGTTTGCTCTCACCGGCGGCGAGCGCGGCAGCCACCTCGCACCACTCCTCCTCCCTCACGGTGGCGTGGGCGCCGCCCGGGGCGGGCCGTCGGGGCGCGGGGCCGCGCGCGGCACCCGCCCCCGTCCGGGTGGCATCCGTCCCCGTCCGGGTGGCATCCGTCCCGGCGGAACCCGCACCCGTCCCGGCGGAACCCGCACCCGTCCGGGCGGCACCCGTCCCGGCGGCGCGCGGATCCACGCCGCGCCGCTCGGTCATCAGCAGATCCGTGAGCCGGTCCATGCCATTCCCCCTTGGTGCGGGCCGGAGCTATAGCTGTGGTGCCCTAGCCTGCCGCCCCTCTCAATACGGACCTGAGCCGCGCGTCCTCCCTCCGGCCGCCCCTCTCGGTACGGACCGGAGCCGCGGACCCCCTCCGCTTGTCCGCCTCCTTGCTTACACAGGATCCGTTCGCGGAATCCCGCAGGGGCGCGGGTTTCCACGAGTACGAAAGCGGGTGCGGCCGCGGACGCGACGGCAGGCTCGGACGAGCGGGGGCACGGCCGCCGGCTCCGGTCCGAGCTGGTGACGCTCTCCGGCTCCCGGTCGCGGAGCTGTGCGAGCGGCGGACGCCCCGGCTGACAGGCCGCCACCCCCTCAGATCCGTGTGATCCGTGCCCGCCGTCGTGACGCGGCAGCCCTGTGGTGACTTCCGAGGTCGGTCAGAATCGTTCGCAGAGGCGCAACTTCGGTCATACGCTGCGCTAAGTCGCCAGTGGCTGGATGATGACCCCGCGAGTATCAGGGGGCGCGTTCCGGGGGGAGTCGCGATGGTCGAGGGCGGGCAGCCGTTCGGGGACAGGTTCCATCTGATCGAGGAGCTGGGGCGCGGCGGCATGGGGGTGGTGTGGCGAGCCGTCGACACGCTGCTCGGGCGTGAGGTCGCCGTGAAGCACGTGCACGCGCCGGGGCAGGGGGCCGCGCCCTTGGACACCAAGGCCACCGCGCGCCTGTTGCGCGAGGCCCGGGCGGCCGCGAAGCTCAACCATCCCGGCGCCGTCACCGTGTACGACGTGGTGCGGTCCGGTGCCGAGGTCGTCATCGTCATGGAGCTCGTCCGGGGCACCACCCTGGCCGCGCTCGTGGCTCGTGAGGGGCCGCTGCCGCCGGAGCGGGTGGCGTCGATCGGCACACAACTGGCCGAAGTCCTCGGCGCCGCGCACGCGATGGGCGTGATCCACCGGGACGTCAAGCCCGAGAACGTGATGCTCCTCGCGGGTGGCCGGGTCAAACTGGCCGACTTCGGGATCGCCCGGTTGTCCGGCGAGGTCACCAGCACGACCAGCGTCTTCGGCACTCCCGCCTACATGGCACCCGAGCAGATACGGGGAGCGCCCCTGCCCGCCACGGACCTGTGGGCCCTCGGCGTCACGCTCTTCCACGCCCTGGAGGGCGTATCCCCCTTCGCGCGCCCGGCACCGGTGGAGTCCATCGCGGCCGTCCTCTCCGAGCCGCCACCCGTGTCACGCCGCGCCGGGCCCGCCCTGGGGGCCGTCCTGGCCGCCCTGCTGGCCAAGAACCCGGAGGAGCGCCCGCACGTCGCGCAGGCCGCCGCGGAGCTGCGGCAGATCGCGGAGGGCCGCGTCACCACCAGGATGGCCGCCGCCCCGGTGGCGACCCGTCGGTACCCTCCCGCCACGAATGTCACGCCACCGCCACCGCCACCACCGGCGCCGCCGTGGCGGCCGGCGCGGCGCCCCTCCTCGGTGCACCCCGTCCTGCCGGGCCTCCTGGGCCTCGGCACGGTCGGGCTCTGGGTCCTGTCCTGGTTCCGGCTCGACGGGCATGCGGTGCTCACCGGCCCGGGGCTGCTGGTGTTCCGCACGCGTCCCTTCGAGACGTGGTGGATCGACGCGGGGCACACGCCCGACGCCACCGGGCCCGAAGGCGCCTGGGCCGCCGTCGCGGCCGGCTACCCCTTCGGGGAGGACGGGGTGCTCAACGCCCTGCTGGTCCTCGTCCACCTGCCGTTCCTGGGGTTGCTCATCGGCTCCTGGGCGAGCCTCGTCTCACCCAGCCGGCGCTCCTGGGCCGGACTCCTCGCGGGCAGCGGTGTCCTCGCCCTGACCAGTGGCTTCGTCATCAACGGCGTGCACCAGAAGGTGCACGTCCTGAACGAGGACGCATGGCTCAACAGCGGTCCCTACCTGTCGGCGGGGGCCGTCGGTCTGCTCGCCGCCTGGCACCTGGCGCGGCACGGCGGGACGCGCACCACGTCCGGCGACCGCCGTCGGCTGATCCCGCCGGCGGGAGGGGCCGTCGTGGCCGCCACGGCCGCGGGGACCGCCGTTCCGGGGCTCATGAGCGGTGCGGTGGCCGTGGTGGGCACCCTCGCCGTGCTGCTCTGGGCGGGGCTCGTCCTCCCGCACCGCCTGGCCTCGTCCGTGCTCGGTGGCTGGGCGCTCGCGATGGCCGTCCCGCTCGCCCTCGGTCTCGTCCTCGCCATGCACCCGGATCCCGCCGCGTCCTTCGCTCCCGTCGCCACCTGGCGCCTGGTCGTCCTCGCCGCCGCCGTGGCGGCGGTGGGCTGCTGGGCCCTGCTGTTCTCCCACCGGGCGCGGGAGGCGGAGTCGTACCGCTCGGCCGCGCTGCCGCACAACCAGCCCTGGTGACGGGCGGGGCCGCCCGGCGGAGCGGTGCCCGGCCAGGCGACCTGTGCCGTACGGGGCCCGCGGCCCAGCGGTCGCGCGGGCCGGGTGCACGCGACGGGGCTCCCTGCGGCAGGCCCCCCGCCGGGGGGTTCAGCGGTACGGACGTCCGGGGGACAGCCCTACCCGGCACCGGGCGTCAGCCGGATCGTCGGGGGCGGTCGGCGCGTCCATGCTGGAACCGGCACGGGACTCCGCCCGCGCCACAGGGATCCAGCGGCCCCACATCCTGCCCAACGGCCGCCTGGAGTAGAGGGGTTGGCGCGTGCGCGAGCAGACAGAGCAGCGGTTTCGTCCGTACGGACAGCGGGACAAGAGCCGGCGCGAGGTGGTGACGGGAACGCTCGCGACGGCCATGGGCGTACTCGCGGCGGGAGCCGCGGTTCCGCCCGCAGCGGCGGCACCCTCCGCGGCACCTCCCGCGTCGGTCCCCTCCCCCGCCCGGCACGGCAGCGTGCGGCAGGGCCTGGACGCACTCGTACGCTCCGACGGGGTGCCCGCCGCCCTGGCGAGCGTCACGGACGGCAAGGGACACACCCGTACGTACACCGCGGGGGTCGGCGACATCGCCACCGGCGCCAAGGTGCCCCGCGACGGCCAGGTCCGCGTCGGCAGCAACACCAAGGCGTTCACGGCCGTGGTCGTGCTCCAGCTCGTCGCCGAGGGCACCGTGCGGCTCGACGGCCACGTCGACACGTACCTTCCGGGCCTCGTCCACGGCGAGGGCATCGACGGCGGCCGCGTCACGGTCCGCCAGCTCCTCCAGCACACCAGTGGACTCCCGGACTACGTCGGCCACTTGGGCGACGACATCCGCTACTACGAGCCCCGCGATCTCCTCGACCTCGCCCTGCGGCACAAGGCCGACTTCGCGCCCGGTGAGGGCTGGAAGTACAGCAACACCAACTACCTCGTCGCCGGGCTCCTCGTGCAGAAGGTCACCGGACGCCCCGTCGCGGTGGAGATCGACCAGCGCGTCGTCCGGCGTGCCGGGCTGCGCCACACCTACTTCCCCGCCCCCGGCGAGCTGCGCCCGCGCGAGCGCCACCCCAGGGGCTACCACCAGGCGTCCGCGGGCGCGCCCGTCGTCGACGCCACCGAGTGGGACCCCTCCTGGGCCTGGGCGGCGGGGCAGCTCGTGTCCACCAACTCCGACCTCAACCGCTTCTACTCCGCGCTCCTGCGCGGCCGTCTCCTGCCGGGGCCGCAGCTCGACCAGATGCGCACCACGGTCCCCGCCGGCCGCCCCTTCGCCGACGGCGCCCGCTACGGCCTCGGCCTGGTCGGCACCCCGCTCTCCCGCGGCGGCCAGGTCTTCTGGGGCCACGGCGGCAGCATGACCGGGTACGAGACCCGCGGCGGTGTCACCGAGGACGGCCGCGCCGTCCACGTCGCCGTCACCACGCAGCCCGGCGAGGCCACGCGGAAGCACATGGAGGAGCTGGTGGACGAGGTGCTCTGCTCGACAGCGCGCACCTCGACAACGCGCACCTCGACAACGGGCGCCCGCAAGGGGTAGCCGGTCCGGCCCGGCAGGGCCGCGGACGCGGGCACCGGGTCGGAGCCGGTGGGTCCCCCGTCGGTGCTCCATGCGATCATGCGGGTGCTCCCGACGAGTCGGCGCGCGGTCGTGCAGGTGACCGGCGCGCGGTGCGAACCGGCGGGGGTCGAACGGAAACAGGAGTGCGGTGTGGCCAAGGGTGGGGGGCAGGACGGGGCGTCCGTGTCCGACGAGGAGTGGGAGCGGTTCCTCCGCGAGTCGGTGACGGGCGCGGCCGACGCCCCCGTGGAGCCGTCCGCGCGCGCCCGCGCCGTGCGGCGGCGGCTGCGCGAGGGCCCGGGGCAGCCGGAGGGCCGGCGCACCTACGCGCCGGCCCCACGCCGGCGCAGGACGGGCCGGTACGTGACCGGGGCGGTCGCGGCCGTGGCGCTCCTCGGCGTGGCGCTGTTCCCGCAGGACGTCATGGGCTGGTTCGGCGGCGGCGACGGCGGGCAGGCCGGGGGGACGGTGGCCGCCGAGACGGCTCCGCCCCGGGAGGCCCCCGCCGCGGAGCCGGCGCTGCGCCCCACCCTGGCCGAGCCGTTCCGCGGCTCGCCTGCCGCCCGCTGGGCCGACGGGGCGGCCGGGATCACGGTGCCCGAGGCCAGGGCGACCGGCTGGATGGACGCCGCCCAGGTCGGGCGGGCGCTGCGGCGCAGCAAGCAGTTCATGGTGGCCGCGGGGCTCGACACCCGCGTGTTGCGAGGTGGCCGGCCCGCGCGGGCGATCGCGCTCCTGAACCCGCACCAGAAGGACGTCCAGCGGTACCTGCGCGCCGCCCTGTCGTCGAAGGCGCCCACCCCCGAAACCGATCCGCTGCTGCTGTTCAGCCGCTTCCGCCCGGAGCGGGCCCGGCCGGCCGGGGATGTCGTCAAGACCCGGGTCCGGCTCACGTACCGGGAGGGGAAGCGGGGAGCGGTCGAGGTGACAGCGGACGTGACCTTCGTGTACCCGGTCACCCCGGCGGCCGGCGACGGCGGCCGGGACGCCGAGGTGGTCCGGACGATCGTGCGCCGCGAGGTGGTGATGAGCTGGGACGACCCGGCGAAGGTCGTCACCGAGCCGGGCACGGCGTCCCTCGTCTCGTACGCGCTCGACATGACCAACGGCGGCTGCTCCGGCCCCACCGGCTTCTTCGAGCCGCCCTTCGGCACGGCCGGCGAGCAGGGCGCCGACGCCGCCCGCCGGGTCGACCCGTACGACCGCAGCAAGCCGGTCGACATGAGCGGCGGCACGGCGTCCCGGGGCGACGACTGCGCGACGGCGACGCGTTCCTAGGGATAGGGACCTGACGGTCCGGTCGATGGGGCTGCTCACCGGCCGCCGCCCGCGCGGCGCGTATGACGCGGGGCGATCCACCGTGGATCGCCCCGCGTCGTACGTCCGTACGTCCCCACGTTCATGCGTCCAGGACTCCGAGAGCCCAGGTGCCCGAGATTTGGACAGTACGTCAGCGCCGGTGGGCGGCGGTGCGTCAGCTCCGGTGGGCCGCGGTCAGTTCCTTCTCCCAGCGCAGCAGGTCGTCGAAGTACCGGCGGCCCTCCTCCGTCCACTCGGCGGTCGGCTCCAGGGCCTCGATGGTGCCCCGGAGGCGGTGCAGGGCGTCGTCGCGCCGTGCGGTGACCTCGGGCGGGGCCGCCGGTTGTGCCGCGGCCCAGCGGGTCAGCCCGTACGCCATGCGCGCCAGGACGTGGGCGGCGTGGACGGCCCCGCTGACCGGCCGCGGGTCGGGGCGGAGCGGGTGGCTGATCATGACGTCGCCGTTGGTCACGAACGGGGCGAAGAAGTTCCGCAGGTACAGGGCGTGGTGCCCGGTCTCGTGCAGCAGTGCCTCGAAGGCGGCCGGGACGCTCTCGACGCTGGACGTGCCGAGGTACACCGCGCCGAAGGTCTGGCGGAGCGTGGCCGAGCGGAACGCGCCGCCCTGTACGTACACGATGACGCGGACCAGCAGGTCCGACTCCAGGGCGGCTTCCGGCCACACCGTCCGCAGGGTGTCGCGGGCGGCCTCCAGGTGCGCGATCCCCTCCCTCGGGTCCGGTGCGCGGAAGTCGGCGTCGCCCGCGCCGCTGGTGCGGCGGATGTCGGCGAGGAGCTGGTCCGTGCCCCACCGGCACCACTCCGGTACCGACGGCGCGTCGGACGTGTCAGACGTGTCGGATGTGTCAGACGTGCCAGAGGCGTCAGAAGCGTCGGACGCGGCACCGGGCGTGAGGTGTTTCAGTGAGGGCATCGAGCCCGCGTCCGCCAGTGAGCGGGCCAGCTCCGCGACGCCCGCGGGGTCACCGCCACCGGTGGGCGTCCGGGTCGCCGCCCAGACCAGGCCGGGGTGCGAACAGGCCGGTTCGGGCCCGGGCGGGAGGACCGGTGCCAGGCGGCGGAGGACGTCCCGGTGGTGGCTGCGGACCAGGTTCATGGTGCCGGCCGGGGTGATGCCGACCCGCACCACCTCGTCCCGTCCGGCACCCATCAGGCGTCACCCGCGGGGGACTCCACCGCCAGGATCTGGCCGAGGGAGGCCGTCTCGGCCTTCTTGAGCTGCTGCTCGCGGGCCTTGAGACGGCGTACCACCAGAGCGGAGATCACCTCGTCGCCCAGGTCCTCCAGGGTGCGGAAGAGGTCTTCCCTGACCTCCTTCCACATCTCCTTCGACGCGCCGCTCAGCGCCTCGGCCGTGCTGGGCAGCCGGCCGCGCAGGGCGACGCTCCGCTCGGCGACGAGTTCCAGGGCGTCGTGCAGGATCTGGGTCCAGTTGTCCTCCACCCCGTCGGAGAAGGCGATGTGGACGGAGCCCTCCTCCGCCGTGGTGCCCTCGTGGTAGAAGCCGCGCGGCAGGTACAGGCAGTCGCCGGCGTGGAGGGTGACTTCGAGGCACTGCGGGGTCTGCGGGGTGACGCCCGGCTTGGAGCGCTTGACCGGCCACTGCTTCGGCGGTTCGTGCAGCCGCCAGGTCTTGGAGCCGGCGAGCTGGCGCAGGAAGATGCTGGCCAGGTCGTAGTGCGCCTCGGCGCCCTTGGAGTGCGGCGGGGTCAGGAAGGCGTTGGCCGCGACGGGGACCCCGATGTCCTCGGACAGCTCCGCGCAGAAGGCCTCCACCTCGGGGCAGTAGGTGGACATCGCCTGGAAGACGAGCGTCGCGCCCTGCCGCATCTGGGACACCACGTACGCCGGGTCGGCGAGCCCGGACAGCACCCGGCGCTCGTCGCTCCCGTCGTCCCCGGGTTTGGTGGCCTTGCGGACCCCGATGTCCTGGCCGTGCCGCCACAGTCTGATGTAGGGCGTGCGCAGGCCCCGTTCGAAGAGGAGCCGCTGGGCGAGGTCGGTCGAGAACACCTGGTCCAGGTCGCCCATGTCCCGGCTGACGTACGGCTCGGTGTCCCGGATGGACTTCAGCTTCGAGGGGTCGTCGAGGAGCTTCTCCACTGCCATCTCATACCTCCGCGTCTTCGGGAACCGGCTGTTCTTCCTGATGGAAATCGCGCACCCCGGGCACCGTGAGGACCAGCAGCGCGGCACCGAGCTGGACGGCCGCGGCGACGACGAGGACGGTCGTCCGGCCCACCGTGTCCGCGAGCGGTCCGATGACGGCGAGGCCGAGGGGCAGCAGGGCGAGGCTGCACAGCCAGTCCACGGAGCTGACCCGGCCGAGGATCGACGGGGGGAACTGGCGTTGCAGCGCGGTGTGCAGAAGCGTGTTGAAGGGCATCATCGCGAACCCCGCGAGCATGTACCCGGCCACCACCCACCACAGGGAGAACGGGGTGAGCAGCACGAGCGGCACGACGGTGAAGAGCGCGTTGAACACCATCGCGCTCGTCCCGGGCCGCTTCAGCCGGATCCGCCCGACGACGATCGTGCCGACGAAGCCGCTGAGGCTGAACATCGCGATGACCAGACCGTAGGTCGAAGGCCCGGAGAACTCCTCCTGGGTGATGACCGGCAGGAGGACCATGTGGGCGGCGACCACCAGCATGGTCTGCACCGCGGTCATCACGAGGAGGGCCGACACCCAGCGCACGCGCCGCACCGCCACCAGCCCTTCCCGGATCTCCTGGGCGATGGAGGAGCGTTTCCCCGCCCGATCCATGGGCGGTTCGGTGACGGCGAGGACGCACAGCAGGCTGACCGCGAACGTCGCCGCGTTGACCGCGAAGGCCGTCCGGGTGTCCGCGGTGGCCACCAGGACGCCGCCGAGCGCCGGGCCCACCACGGCGGCCGCGCTCTCCATGCTGCCCCGCCAGACGTTGGCGCTGAGCAGCCGGTCCTCGGGGACGAGGGAGGGCACCAGACCGCCGTACGCGGGACGGAAGAACGCCTCGCCGCTGCCGACCAGGAAGGTCATCACGGCGAGCGCGAGCGTGGTGGAGTCGAACGCGCCGAGCACCACCACGGTGATGGCGGCAAGCCGGAACGCGTCGGCGAGGATCATCGCCCGGCGCCGGGGCACGCGGTCCGCCCAGGCGCCGCCGACGAGGGCGAACAGGACGGTGGCGAGCATCCGGGCGCCGATCACCAGGCCGACGTCACCGGCGTCACCGCCGCTCTCGATCACCCGCAGGGACACGGCGACGTTGAAGAGCTGGTCCCCGACGGCGCTGACCGCCTGCCCGGCCCAGAGGTAGCGGAAGTCGCGCAGTTCCATGGCGCTGCCGGCCAGCCGGCCCGCCACCGCGGTTCGCAGGTTGGGCATGGTCAGTCGTTCACGCTCGCAGGCGCGGGATCCGTCACCTCTCCGGCCACGGCGCCCGTCAGCTCTCCGGCCGCGGGGTCCGTCAGCTCTCCGTAGCCGAATCCGCAGCAGTCGCCCGTGATGTCCTCGTCCCGCACCAGCGCGGGGTGCTCCTCCCCGTTGAGCTGGAGGTTGGCCAGGTCGACGGGTTCGGGGTCGTCGTCGATCCAGAGTTCCGCGCCGTCCGAGATCAGGTCGAGGTGCACCTTCTCCTCGTAGCCGACCACGGCACGGTCCTGGTTGTGCTGTCCGAAGCCGATGTGCACGCCGACGCGCCGTTCGTTGAGGTGCGAGTTGGCCGGGACGAACCGGTCGATGCCGGTGTTCGTGCCGAAGCCCAGCTCCCCCACGCGGGTGCCGTGCGGCTGCTTGAAGCACAGTTCCACCAGCTCGCGGACGTCGTCGTCGCCGCCGGTGAAGCCCGTGGCGCGACCGTCCGTGATGTCGACCGTCAGCGGGTGGGCCGCGAGGCGGGTGTCGATACGGGTGATGACGTTGCAGTTGAGCGCCCCGTCCGCCACCAGGCGGCCGTCGATCGCGGCCGGGTACGTGGCGATCTCCCCCGCCGGGAGGATGGTGAAGCCGCCCGGGCGCCACACCCCGCGGTTGCTGATCCAGTCGTACCGCTCGTTGTCGAGCCGGATGCGCAGGTCGGTGCCGCCCCGGCTGCGGACCCTGACGCTGCGCGCCCCGGTCAGCCGGGTCAGCAGCGCCGCGTTGCGGGCGCTGAGTTCGTCCGGGCCGAGGTTGAGCGCAAGCTCGAAGAACTCGCGCGACGCGCTGATGACGCGGACCACCATGCACCGGTCGTCCCCGAACTGCCGCAGCACGTGCTGGAGTTGGGCGAAGTGGGACATCGTGTCCCGTTCGAGCGTGAAGATGACGAGCCGGCCGTCGAAGGTCCCGGGGTCCGGCACGGCGGAGTTCAGACGGGCGGCGAAGCCGTGGTCCACGAGGGGGCGCATGCCGATGAGCCGTGCGCTGAGCTGTCGTTGCTTCAGCCCGGCGACCAGCCAGGCGGCCGCCTCCCGGCTGTCCGGGGTGAAGACGACGACGCAGTGATCGCGCTCGGAGAGGCCGGCGTACCGGTCGAGGAGTGCGTCGACTCCGTCCCGTACGTCGCGGCTGGTCTGCACAACGGTCAAGACGTGCTCCCTGTGGCTTCGGGTCGGGTCGAGGGGCGTCCCGGGAGGGGGCTCCGGCCGCGGTGACCGATGCGGCCGGAACCCCCGAGGGCCGTGCGGAACCATCAGGCGGAAACCGTCAGGCGCGAACCGTCTGGAGCGACCCATCAGGCGCGAACCATCCGGAACGAACCGTCTGGAGCGAGCCGTCTGGAGCGAGCCATCGGGCGCCAACCATCAGGCGGGATCTAGCAGGTTGGAACCATCAGGTGGAGACGAACCACGCCATCAGCGGACCCTCGTCACCACTGCCGACCGGAACGAGCACCTCGGCCGACTCGGCCTCGGAGAGCTCACGCAGAGCGTCCTCGACCAGCGACTCGTACGTCGGCGCTTCCACGGTGTCCGTTTGTGTCATCTTTGAACTCCTCTCAGACAACAACAGCGGCGCGATGCTACGCATCATGTCCATGTAGGGTCAACCGAAATGACGGCGTAACTCCCGTTTACCGTACGCTATTTGGGGTAGACGGCACCGGAAGGTTCGCCTCCGGGGCGGTGTGGCGGGCCGACCGGTGCGGCCTGCCGGGTATCTGCCCGGTACCTTCCGGGTCTCTGCTCGGTACCTTCTGGGTCTCTGCCGGTCTCTGCCCGGCGTCTACCGGGTGTGGCGCAGGAAGACGTCGTCCTGGCCGTTGGTGTCGCCGGGTACGAGGTCGGGCGCCGTGGAACTGAACACCACCGCGCCTCCGTCGGCGCTGATCCCCCCGGGAGTGACCCGGGCGTCGGCAGGGCCGACGGCGGTGCCACGGCCGGTGCGCAGGTCGACCAGGTGCGGGCCGTCCGCCCGGGAGACGACGGCGTGGTGCCCGTCGTCGGTGGCCGCCGAGGCGCGGCCCTCGGTGACGCGCTCGGTGGCGCCGGTGCTCACATCGTACGCGTACAGGCCGCCTTGGGCGTTCAACAGGACGCGGTGGCCGTCGGCGGTGATCCGGACCAGCTCGACGGTGCCGAGTCCGGGGTCCAGCTGGACGCGCCCCGCTCCGGAGGCCTTGAGGAACACGTCCGCCGTGTCCTCGGAGCCCTCGCTGTAGCCGCCGACCTGGTAGGCGACGCGGGTGCCGTCGCCGTTCACCGAGGCGCCGCCCTTCTCGCCCTCCTCGGGCGGCGAGATCAGCTCGTCGGTGCCGGTGGCGGTGTGCCGGACGTACAGCAGCCGGAAGTTGGCGTCGCCGCGGCGGTTGCCGATGGTGTACGCCACGTGTGTGCCGTCGGGGTTGAGGGAGTTCACGGTGCCCAGCTCGTTGAAGCCGGGTGGGTCCTCGGGCCACAGGCGCTCGGTTCTGCCGGTGTTCAGGTCGTGCAGGTAGGGGCTGTTGAAGCGCTGGTTGGCCGTGAACGCGACCCGGCCGCCGTCCGCGCTGAGCAGCGACGCCCCGTAGAGGTGCCCGCCGCCGAGGTTGATGCCGGTGAGGGCGCCGGTGGTCAGGTCCTTGACCTTCAGGCACGACGCGTATCCCCCGCAGCCGAGGTTGGCCGCACGCGTCACGAAGGCGACGCGGCGCCCGTCCCCGCTGATCGCGGCGGTGTGCGAGGGGCCGTCGAGCTGGGCACCGTCGTCGGTGGTGCTGACGCGTTCGGTGTGGGGGGTGAGCGGGGCCGCTGGGGCGTACGGGGTGGGCGGGGTGCGCGGGCCGGGGTACGCCGTGGCGGGGGCGGCCGCGAGGGTGGTCGTCAGGGTGGTGGCCAGGAGCGTGGTCGCTACGTACCGGGTCCGGAGCAAGGGGCCCTCCACATAGGGGTGTTGGTGGCGCCGCTCGTGTCATCGGGCGACGCCTCCTGGGTGGACTGTGGCTGGGGTTGCGGCTTTGGCTGGGGTTGTGACTTTGGCGGGGGGGTGGGTGTGGGCTTAGGCCGTTTCCTTCGGATCATCTGATCGTTGGTTTGGTTGTGTCGCTGACTGACGCGCAGTGGGCGCGGATCGAAC
>NZ_JASCXL010000128.1:0-27324 GCF_030010595.1 Streptomyces sp. CC224B
CTCGATCCGCGCCCACTGGGCGTCAGTCAACGACACACCCAGACCAACGACCGGATGATCCGAAGGAAACGGCCTAGGCGAGCTGTAGAGCGCGCAACGCGTCCTACTGCCGGATGGGAATCCGCGGCTCGTCCGGCTCAGGCATGCGGCCCCTACGCCGAGCGGCGGGCCCATCAGCCTTCGAGGGAGCCGCGAGGCCGTCTGGACGCGCTGCCTTGCCGTGTCACCGGGCGTCTGTCTGCGGATCAGGACAGATTGGCCTCTTCGCTTTCGACGCTCACGGATACTGTGAGGAGAAGGTGGCGAAGGGGAGAAACGTGGAGAGCTTGTTCCGGGCGGTCGAGCCGCGCGATGACGTGCTGGCTGGCGAACTCACAGAGTCGCGCTTTGCAGCGTCGCTCGAGGAGGTCGTCGCAGGTACGGCCCCGGACACTTATGCTGACGCAGGGCACTTCTTCGCGGCCACCTTCCCATCAGCTGGCCTGAAGTCGTTGCTCAACGAGGTCCTGGGACGTATCGGCGGTGGCAAGCCGGACGGCGCTAGTGTGATCCGTCTGGAGACCAACCTTGGAGGCGGCAAGACCCATAACCTGATCGCGCTGTTTCATGCTGCCCGAGGACGACTCGACGCAGGCCACGCGACAGAGTTCATGGACGCCTCACTCCTCCCGGGCGAGCCTGTGGATCAAGTGGGGGCCTTCGTCGGTACCAGCACCGGCGCGCAGAGTTTCCCTGCGGTCGCTGGCGTCACTCCCCGCACCGTCTGGGGATACTTGGCACTTCAGATCGGTGGGGCTGCTGGGTACGAGTTCGTTCGAGCGGACGATGAGGCGCTCACTGCGCCGGGGTCCGATGCGATCAAGCGGATGCTGGGGGACCGCCCCTCGCTGCTCCTCATCGATGAGATCGCTCGCTACTACCACGTCGCCAAGGGGGTGCGAGTCGGCGAAACAACGCTCGCCAGCCAGACCACAGCCTTCCTGATGGCGCTCATGGAGGCGGTGGATGGTCTGCCCCATGCGGCATTGGTGATCACAACCACCGGGGTGACTGACGCATTCGGCGACGCGACCAGCGACGTGCTTGAGGCCATCAACGAGGCTCGTTCCCTCATGGCGCGCAAGGAGCTAGTCCTCCGCCCCAGTGAGGAACCCGATCTCCCGAAGATCCTCGAGCGTCGTCTCTTCAAACAGCGCGAGAACGGTAGCGCCGCGGCGGACGCAGCTCAGGCGTATGCGGAGGCCGCCGACGCTGCGTATGCCAGTGGCCTGGATCTCCCAGAGGGCATGGTTGGCAGCGGCTGGGCATCAGAGGTTGCGCGAACGTATCCGTTCCATCCCGCCCTCATCCGGATCTTGGACAAGCGTCTGTCTACGATCCCGAACTTCCAGCGCACCCGCGGTGCGCTGCGGCTGCTTGCCCGTGTTGTGCGTCGGCTCTGGGCTCAGCAACCGGATAACACCTACTTGATTCACCCGCACCACATCGATCTCGCGGAACGGGTCATCGCCGAGGAGCTCTCCAGCCGGCTGGAGCGACCGCAGTTCGAGCCTGTGATTCGGGCAGACATCGCATCTCAGGCAGGCGCGGAGTTGTCACACGCTGAGCGGGTCGACGAGCGGATGGGCGCGCCCTACGGGCGGCGCCTTGCAGCTGCGGTCTACCTGTACTCCCTCACGCGTGACGTGCCGGGTGTGCAGCCTCCCGAGCTCTTCGGCGCAACGCTCGTCCCTGGAGACGATCCCAACCTGCTTCAGAAGGCGCTCGATGGTCTCGAGTCCGCCTGTTGGTACCTGCACGCAGATGTGCGCGGGTACCGCTTCTCAACCGAGGCGTCCCTGGTGAAGCTGATCCAGGAGGCCGAGAGCGAAATAAGCGTGACCAAGGCGCGCACCAAGGCCACGAGGATCCTGACCGAACAGTTCCGCGACAGCACGCTCAAGGTCCGACGACACTGGGATGATGCGAAGGTTCCAGACAATGCCGAGGATGCGTGGCTGGTCGTAATGCACTGGGACGACTTCGGTGACCCGCGCGGCGTCGACCCTCACGGCGCCATCCCTCCCAAGATTCAGGAACTGTGGGAGCGCACTCCGTCCGGCGGGGTTCGCGAGTATCGCAATCGACTGGTGGTGCTGGCACCGTCACTGGGCACGCATGATGCGATGGTCCGTGCTGTGAAGACTCACCTCGCCCTCGAAGAGCTTTCCACGAGCGCAGACACGCTGAACGCTCTGACCCCTGAAAAGCGCGGCGAGCTGAAGGACAAGGCCAAGGAATCCGCGCTCATGGCAAGGGTTGCGGTCTGTAACCATGTAAACGCGCTCTATGTGCCTACGAGCCAAGGCCTTGAGGCAGTACAGCTCGATCAGGTCACTACATCATCGGTATGGCCCAACCAGACGGATGCGATCTTGAGTCGTCTCGCTGCAATGGAGAAGACACTTCGCGCCGGCGATAAGGCAATTGACCCGGCACATGTCAAGAGCAAGCTTGGCGACCTGATGAACCGGCCCCAGCCGACTGAAGAGCTGGTCAAGGCATTCGCCAGGCGTCCTGATCTCAAGATGGTATTTGATCGGGCCCAACTGGTCTCCCTGATCAGCGCCGGCGTCCGCAACGGTGTGTGGGAGTACCAAGACCCGGACCGTGGCGACGATGGTTGGGCAACCAAGGAACACCCTGGTGCGAGCATCCGGCTAGCGGCAGATGTGCTCCTGCACCCGCCCGGCTCAGCTCCGGCGCCTGTCGAGCAGGCGTGCCCTCTCTGTGACACCGTCCATCCTGGTCGTGGTTGCCCCGATGAGACACTGAACGGTCCTTCAGGCGGTGGCACCCAGCTGGGCTTCCAATCGGCCAAGCCCACTGTGTTCACCGGCGCCGGCGCGGCCGGCAGCGCCTTTGCACAGGCACGCAGCGCAGCTGCGGATACGCAGCGGAAAAGTCTGTTGGAATTGAAGATCGAGGTTGACCACCTGGGCGCCGGATCGGGTCCTGAGCTGTTGCGACTCCATTCGATCATCCCACCGGCAACCTTGGGAGCCGACCTGACTTACGACGTGGATGTGGTCGTCACTCTAGGCGACGGTCAGATGCACACGGCAAAAGTCTCCTATGTGGGGACACCCAGGGATTACGCTCCGCTCCGAGAAGCTCTCAAGCAGTTGCTTGGGCCGCGTGAGTCCGTGCTCAAGGCTTCAGTGACCGCTGCCTTCGCCGACCCGCTGCCCTTGTCCGGCGACGTGGTGGAACGCTTCGCGCAGGCCGCGCGCGATACTGGTCCGACCAAGTGCAGGATTTCGATGCGCACTGAGAGTGACGGATGAGCCGAGCCGAGCAATACACCTGCCTAATTTCCCGCGATGAGGATGGCCGCATCGTTGCAGTTGATGTCGCCGCAGATGATCTCGACGGCGGCCATCGAGCCATCCATGTAAATGGCGGTCGCGCCACACACATCGCGGCACCCCTCCAGGATGTTCTGCGTAGTGCCGGACTGCGGGGGAGAGACTGGAACGCACCCAAGCCGGTGGTACTCGATCCCATGCTCGGTGCGCACGCAGAGTTGCTGCTCCGTGCTGTGAAGCCACTTCGCCGAACGGACCGGATCATTGACATTGCCGCAGGGGTCGCTGCGATGAGTCGAGAGGAAGCGGCCTACTGGCATGCGCAGGTCCAACATCGTCATGGGCTCAAGGCGCTACGCATCCTCCTTGATGGAGGTAAGCGCAGGTGACTCTGCGCACCGAAAGAGCAGATCAGGGCGCAGCGGACAGATCCGCCGTGCAGACACAGTGGGAGGCCAGACGGTGACCCGGAGCCTTATCGAGCAGTGGTTGCCTTCAGCGTCTATTGGCGCCGAAAGCGTCAGGGAAACCGGGACCTTCACGGCTTTGCCGCCGACTTTCGCGTTGCACGTCTGGTGGGCTCGGCGTCCTCACATTGCCAGCCGCGCGGCTGTGGTTGCTTCTGCGCTACCGGCCTGGCCGACGCCTGGTGAAGCGGAAAGGGACGAGGACTGCGCGCGTGTCCTCGCCGGCTTGCAGAACGAATTTCCCGGCGGAGAGAGAGAATACCATGCGTGGTTCCTGATGTGCTTGGGAATCGCAGGTGATCCCGTTTCTTCACGGAAGGCAATTGCGGCAGCTAAAGAGGTCGGCATTAAGCTTCCAGGGAACGGATATGGATATCCGCGGGCGTTCACGGAAAGTCCAGGCCGCGAGGATCTTGAGCGAATTTCGCGACTTTCTGGGTTGCGCAGCGACACCGGATCCGAGGAAACGACTCTCCTGGATATGTTCTCCGGGGGAGGGAGTATCCCATTTGAGGCCGTGCGATACGGATTCGATACGTACGCCAATGAGTTGAACCCAGTAGCATCCGCGATCCTTGAAGGCACGGTAGCTCTTCCTGCCGATCTCGGGGTCGAATTCACGCAGGTTATTAGCGTCTGGGGCAACCGTTGGGCTGGCCGTGTGCGTAAGAGGCTCGAAGAATTCTATCCCCTGCAGGGTGGGGAAACGGTGGTCGCCTACGTTTGGGCGCACACCGTTCCTTGTCCTACGACCGGTCGCCCAACGCCACTGTCGCCAAACTATTGGCTCGCTCGCCCCGCCTCCGGCCTTAAGGTGGCCGTAGACCTGGAGATCGACCACGAGGAAGGGACAGTCAATCCGAGAATCGTAGAGGGCAGTGCTGCTGCGACTCCTGGAAGCAGAGCCACATATAAGAATGGCACAGCGACCAGTATCTGGACTGGCGAAACATTCTCCGGCGAATATATTCAGGAGATGGCGCAATCAGGGCACCTTGGCCAGCAACTCCTGGCTCTGGCAACCACCCGTAGCGGGGTCAAGGGGCGAAGGTTCCGCGCGCCGACGAGCGATGATCTAGCTGCTGTCCAAGCTGCTGAGAGGGAGCTTGCGGACCGCCTCCCTGGTTGGGAGATCTCCGATCTCGCGCCCACAGATGAGATTCCGGATGGATGGAAGACTTCCGAACCGCGCCGCATGGGGATTACCCGCTGGTCGGACATGTTCACTCCACGGCAGCTGCTGGCAAACCTGACTGCACTCGAAGAGACCCAGAAGATTGTTGCAGAGGCGAGAGAAGAGCTTAGTGAGCCGTACGCGAAGGCGCTTGGACTCTATCTCGCGTTCGCGATCAGTAAGTGCCTGAACTACAACAGCCGGATGAGCGTCTGGCACTCATTGCGCCAAGTTACGGCGAACACATTCAGTCAGCACGACCTCTCATTCAAGATGTCCTTTGCCGAGCTCGATGCGGCGCATTCGCTGCCGGACTGGGCGATTGATCAAATTCGGCGCACTTACGAAGGAACTGCACGCCTCATTTCCGGCGGGGAACGATTCGACTCGTCTCGGGACAGCGGAAAGATTGAGATCATAAGTGGGTCTGCTGCGCAGCTGCCGCTGCAGAGTGGATCCGTAGACCTCATCGTCACCGACCCTCCCTATTCGGATAACGTGATGTATGCGGAGCTGTCCGACTACTTCTACGTGTGGCTTAGGCGAGCGCTCAGGGACACGTGGCCGCAGTTTACCAATCTGGTCTCGACAGACAAGGTTTCCGAGGCCGTGGCCAATCCCTACCTATTCAAGGATATGGCGCCACCTGTTCGACGCGGTCGCAAGAAGTCAGACGTCAAGACGGCGGCTAAACTGGCTGATGACCGATACGAAGAGTTGATGAAGCAGTCGTTTCGTGAGGCCCACCGAGTACTGAAGTCTGACGGCGTGATGACAGTCATGTTCACGCACAAGAAGATTTCTGCCTGGGACACCCTTGGCTCGGCGCTCCTGGATTCTGGCTTCTCTATCAACTCGTCATGGCCAGTCCATACAGAGAGTGAGAACTCTCTTCATCAGGCCAAGAAAAACTCGGCGAAATCTTCAATTTTTCTGGGATGCCGGAAGCGGGTAAATAGCGAACCTGCTTACTGGTCGGATATCCGACGCGATGTGGAGCGAGCTGCAGAAGATGCCGTAACTCGATTTGCTGCGCAGGGGATGACCGGAGTCGACCTCACGATCGCAACGTATGGTCCGGTCCTTTCGGTGCTGTCCGACCGTTGGCCCGTCTACACCGGTGAACTGGATGGTGACGGCAACCCGGAGGTCTTGCGGCCTGACGCGGCGCTCGATTTGGCCCGCGAAAAGGTTGCCTCGCTCAAGAAGCGGGAGCTTCTGGGAGGTCGGGATATTGACTTCGACCGGGTCACTGACTGGTACTTGCTCGCCTGGAGTGACTTCGCTGCTGCGGAATTCCCGTATGACGAAGCACGAAAGCTCTCAATCGCGACTCACCTTGAGCTCGATGATCTTGCTAAGAGGGACAAGGTGGTCAAGGCGTCGAGCGGAAGCGTCACCCTTCTCACGCCGGCACAGCGAGTCACAGCGGGTGCGCTTGACCCGGATGCTGCGGAGCTTGGGACGTGGCTCGATCGGCTGCATGCTCTGATGGCGCTGTACGACTCAGATGGTCTCGGCGCAGCGAAGGCTTGGCTGAACCGCGCAGGTCTGGCTGACGATTCAACCCTCACTGAGGTGGTTCGCGCAGCCCTCTACGCAATTCCTCGCGTGAAAGAGAAGGGTGCTTTTTCCCGGCCGGAGGCGCGGATCCTGGACAGCCTCCGAGCGGCACTGTTCGATCACATTGAGCCGCCAGTGGACGAGGTGGAACCTGTTTTGCAGCACGAGCAGCAGACCTTCGGATTCGATGTCTGACATCAGTCTTACGTCGCCGCCGGGATTGAGGGGCTTGGACCTTAAGCCGGGTTATGACTCCAGCGATCGAGTGCTGGAGGCTTTCTACGTTCCGGCACTGTCACGGTCGGTGCACTACGACCGCTCGGTCGGGTACTTTCGTTCCTCTTCTCTGAGCGTTGCTGCACGCGGTCTGTCCCGCTTCATCAATGGTGGCGGCCGCGTGCGGCTGCTGTGCGGTGCTGAGGTCAGTTCGGGGGACCGGGACGCCCTTCTCGGTCGGGCCGAGATCGGCCCGGCGTTCGCCAAGAAACTCGCGGATGCTTTGGTTACTGAGTCCGAAGTGGATCGACGCCGCCTTGAGGTGCTTGCCTGGCTGGCGAAGGTGGGACGCCTAGATGTACGGATCGCAATCCCAGTTGACCACGATGGGACGCCTCTCGTTGGTGGCAGCATGGACCCGTACTTCCACGAGAAAATCGGGGTCCTGCGGGACATGGCTGGCGATGGCGTCGCCTTCCAGGGGTCGGTAAACGAGTCCGCCCAAGCCTGGACCCGCAACTTCGAGTCGTTTTCTGTTTATCCCTCGTGGACTGAAGCTGCAACGTACTTCAGTCATTGGGCTCTGAAGTTTGAGGAGCATTGGGCTGGCCGCATGGCTGGCTTCAAGGTGTACGCGCTGCCGGATGCCGCGTCAGAGCGCCTGTTGAGCATGGCGCCGGACGTGATGCCGGGGGAGAGGGATCCGGAAGAGCCAGAACCTATTGGCGACGATGCTGCCGTCGCTCGCTTTCTGCAGGTGGCTCCGGCTCTCGTGGGTGCAGAGGCTCTTCCGGTGGCAACGACGGGACTGACGCTCTTCCCGCATCAGCAGCAGGTGGTTGAACGGCTTGCCGGTCTCTACCCCCGCTCCTGGCTACTCGCCGACGAAGTTGGTCTCGGTAAGACGATCTCAGCTGGTATGTCATTGCGCCGGCTCGTGCTGTCGAAGCGCGTGCGACGTGCCCTGATCCTGGCACCCGCGAATGTATGTCGGCAGTGGCAGGACGAGCTCTTCGAGAAGTTCGGCCTATGGGTCCCCCGCCTTGAAGGCGGCAAGATCTTTGGTGCTCACCCTGATGATGTGCGGAGTGTCGTACCAGGAGTGAATCCGTGGGAGTCCGAGCCGGTACTGATCGCCTCCAGCCACCTGGCTCGTCGGCCAGCCGAGCAGGATCGCCTTCTTGCGGCCGGGCCGTATGACCTCGTGATTGTGGATGAGGCGCACCACGCTCGCCGCACTCACATTGATGAGGATGAGTACCGCCCGGGACGCCTGCTCGAACTGCTCGATCGCATCACACAACAGGGGGCGGCCAAGGCGCTCTGGTTGCTCACAGCGACACCGATGCAGGTTGCCCCGATCGAGCTGCGGGACCTGCTCATCCATGTGGGGCTGCAGGGTCCTTTGGCAAACCCGCATGCATTTGAGAAGTATTTCCGTGAAGTGGCCAAGGGTGACGGCCCAAAGGATCGAAAGACGGCCTGGGCATGGCTGGACCAGACGCTGCGCGATACGCCTCGACTACCGCGTACAGCGGCAGAGGAAGCGGTCCTCCAGGGGATCCGTAGCCAAGTGGGACCGGTAGCAGCGGCCCGCATCGAGAAGTTCGGCACGGGAGACCTATCTGGGGAGGAGATTGCCCAGGAGCTGACGCCCAGCGGACTGGCCGCGCTGCGGGAGTGGCTTTCTCTGCTCAGTCCTGTCGGTCAGTTCGTCACCCGCCATAGTCGTGAGACGTTGAAGATGTATCGCGACCGCGGGCTTCTTACGGAGAACCTTGCTGATCGGGACACCCAGCCGGTTGTGGTGCCCTTCACCCAAGAGGAGCAGGAACTCTACGACGAGCTGGACGACCTCATTGACCGGCTCATGTCTGCGCATGGAAGCAAGCGTGGCGCCGGCTTTGTATTGACCGTATACCGCCGTCGGCTGACCTCGTCCTGGGCAGCGATCCAGGCGACGTTGACCAAGCGACTCAACCGCGAGGCCCTGGCGCTCGACGATGATCAAGCGGCAGAAGACTTCGAGGAGGCGTGGAGCGATGCTGCACTCGAGACCGGAGACGGGCACCAGGTCAACGACTCTCAGGCACTGCCACTGACGCCGACGGATATAGAGGACATCCGGGGATACATCGGCCGGATGAAGAATGTGCCGGACTCGAAATTTGACCGGTTGCGCTCCGATTTGGACGCTGCCCGTGGGCGAGGGCATTCAACTATCGTCTTCACCCAGTACACAGACACGCTTCTGAGCCTCCGTGACAGGCTTGTCGGAGCCTACAGATCACAGCTGGCCACGTTCACCGGACAGGGCGGGCAGGTCTTCCGTGATCACGAAGGCTGGGTTGACATCTCCAAGCGTGACCTTGTCGACGCTGTGCGTTCCGGCCGTGTGACCGTTCTGCTAGCCAACGACGCGGCCAGTGAGGGGCTCAACCTCCAGGCGTGCAGCTTCCTCATCAATTACGACATGCCGTGGAACCCGATGCGGGTCGAACAGCGCATCGGCCGCGTGGATCGTCTCGGGCAAGCGCGCGATGTGGTCCACATCCGAAGCTACTTTGTACCCAACACCGTTGAGCAAGACGTCTACGCCGCTCTTGCCGGACGGATCGACGATTTTCGCCAGCTGCTCGGTCAGCTTCAGCCCATTCTCGGTGCCACCGAGCGCGCATTTCAGGCGATCTTCAAGGCGCCCAGGAGCGAGAGGGCATCGGCTCAGCAACAGGCGATCCGCGATCTGGTCGACCAGATCGACATCGTGCGACAGGAAGGTGTCGGCTTCGGCGCGGAGGATGCGATGCCGCTGCCCGAGCACGCTCCCTCCCCCGTTGCCTTGGAGGACCTCCGTGAAGTCCTCTTCGAACGCTTCGGTGCTGTTCTCGACAAGGCCGGCCGCCCCGTCACGTCTGACCCCGCGCGGGCATCGCGTGATGGGGAGAGTTGGACAGCTCTGGCGACGTATGGCCACCCAGCCCTGTCCGAGGCGCTTGCCCGTAGGGCGGGGGAAAATCTTTCCGACGACAGCGCGCTGGTCATCACCGGTGACGGGGCATGGCCGAGTGTTGCTGTACGGGCTGACCGCACTCCGCCCACTGTGGTGCAAGGGCTGAAGGACATTGACGACCTCGGAGCGGCGGCCGCACGCGGTGAGGCTGAAGAGACAGCCAACACCATTCGGATCGAAGCTATTGGAAGGCAACGGTCGTACGAAAGCGCCCTCACCGACACTCGCCGGCAACAGGCGTTGGAGGGCATCCGAGCGAAGTTCATCGTCCTTGTTCACGAGGCGCTGGCCGCTGGTTGTGCGGCAGCGCGATACGAGAGTGGTGCCAACGTTGACCCGCTGACCGTCTGGCATGCCCTGAACACCGATAGAACATCGATGTGGGGTTACGCGGAAGCGATGCGCGGCAAGTTGAACGTGCCGCTTGCCCGACTGATTCCCGCCCGCCTGGGCACTCAGAGGGAACCGATCTCGACAGAGACCTGGGACGAACTGCGTCGCAAACTCGGGCTCGAGCTGGGTGGGTTGATGACCTTGATGCGGGCCACGTTTCTTGGGCTGTGAGGGAAGGTATGGCGTGGCATCGCTGTGGGCAGTGGGTGTGCGCGCTGATCGCCCGACCAGTCGACCCGAGCTCGCGCGACCTCTGTTGGGTAGGCTGAGGCAAGGAAGGCAGGCTGCTCGCTACGGTTCGGCAGATGGTGCCCGGGGCATCGTGCCCTGATGCCGATAGCGTGAGCGGTGCGTGAGCGGACGGGATGGCATAGGACGGATTGGGCGGCACGCGGGGGCCGAGCCGTATCTGCCTGACCTGGGGAAACGGGATTGAGCGGCAACGTCCAGCACCGGCCGGGATGATCTTGCGGGCCCTCGTAATGCGTAGGTCTCGGGTTCGAATCCCGAAGGCGGCTCCACTGGGACCCCAGGTCAGATCTCCTCTGGCCTGGGGTTTTGTTGTTGACGAGTGCGATTGTGACGTCGGGCGAGCCTCACACGGGTGCCAGAGGTCTCAGTTCTGGTCGCAGTCGACATCGCGAGCGGGGGTGGCGTGCTCAGTGCCGTACGGGCTGCACGTGTGAACCGCTCTCGGTCGATTTCATGCTGCTCCCGGTTCAGGATGAGTTCAGCTCCCGCCGGGAATGCTTGCTCCGATGCTGCAGCGAGTCGCTCGATGTTCTCTGTAAGGGCATCACGAGCGGCGCCGGAGACCTGACGGTATCGCTGCATGCTCTCCATCGCTGCACGGAGCACTGGGTGCCCATCCAGTTCACGCAGGTCTCGTCCTTGTTCCCGATACGAGGTTACGAGGTTTGTGAGGTCTCGATTCCGGTGCTGGAACTCTGCTCCCACCTCAGCTATCGCTTCTTGGACCTCTGCGGCGAGTCGACCAGCGATCGCTACGTCTCGCTCCATTGTCTTAGCTAGGGACTCAGCGGCACGCGTGACGTCCGAGGGGCCGAGGATTGCGATGCGTCGTGCTCGCTCAGCCATGCGGACTGCAGCCACTCGAAGGGCTTCCAGCTCTGCTGAATCGGGAGAGTTGGTGCCAGTAGACGTCTGGGTGATACGCAAGCACTCATCCCAGGCTCCAAGGAAGCTCTCGTACGCGGTCATGCGCTCTTGTCGCATCCAGTGGCCGTGCTCGACGGCGCCTTGATCCTGCACCTGCCGTCGAACAGCCTCGGCGTTCTTCTCCGCACCAAATCTGGCTGCTCGCGCCCCAACAAGTGCACCCCAGCCGGTTGCTGCAAGCCCGATGACGGCGATTGCGAGAGGAATCACGAAGTCCTTCACGGCGGTACATCATGGCTTTCAGTCGATGGACTGGGAAGCCCTCTAACCGCCCGCTGCTACTGACGCTGGACGAAAGACGATCTCGCCCCGGGGCATCGTTCAGCGGATGCCACGCCGCCGCCGAGGCCGCGCCGCTTTGGTGCCGGCCGTCTCAGTCCTGGTCGCGGGTTTGTCGGGGGTGGGCTGGAGGCCAGGTGCGAAGAACTCGCCCATGTGCCGCATCGCGTCCTTCGAAAGGTGGGTCCCGGACACCCCGGTACCAAGAGCGAATGACCAGTAATGCGTAGGTCTCGGGTTCGAATCCCGAAGGCGGCTCCACTTGGACCCCAGGTTAGAACTACTCTGACCTGGGGTTTTTCGTTGCCCCGGGGGCCCCGGTGGGGGCCAGGGCTGGGGGGTGGGCTTCTCAGGTGTTGGTCGGGGGTGTGTGGCCCAGCCAGGTCGTCATGTCGTCCAGCTCGTCCCGGTACAGCCGTTCCGGGGTCGTGATCTGCGGGCGGAGCAAGCCGTCGATCTCCAGGGTGACCAGGCCGTGCAGGCGGCCCCAGAGGCGGAGGGAGCGGGCCAGGGTCGTGGGGGTCAGGGTGGGGAAGGCGGACCGGGCCACCTCGGTGAAGTGCGGGGCGAAGTCGTCCCAGGTGTAGGGGGGTTCACCGGCCGGTGGCTGCGCGGTGGCCGCGACCTCCACGATGCCCAGGCACAGTTCGTACTCCGCCTCCGTGGCGTCCGGCGTCCGCGCGTGCGGGCTGCGGCCGCTGAAGAGGAGCCGGAACTCCTGCGGGTGTCCGAGAGCCCACTCGCGGTAGGCCAGTCCATGGGCGACGGCGCGTTCCGCAGGGGTCCGCGCCCCCTCGCGGGCGGTGCGCAAGTGCGCGGCGAGCGCGCGGTACGCGTCGGCGGCGAGCGCCGCGAGGAGGGCCTCGCGAGTGTCGAAGTAGGTGTAGAAGGTGCCTGGCGCCATGCCCATGTCGCGGGCGATGCCGCGCAGCGCGACGGCGTCGGCGCCGCCTTCCACCAGGTGTTTCAGCGCTGTCGCCTTGATCTCGGCGGTCGTCTGCGCACGGTGCCGCTGCCGGCGGCTGGCGCCCCCTGAGCCTGCGTCGCTCACGTGCCCGCCGTGCCTTCCGTCGCGCCGCCCATGTGCCCGTCGTCTCCTGCCCTCGCCCGGCCTGTCCCGTCGCGCTCCATGGTACGGCGGACAAAGATTGAACAGCGTTTGGAGTTTGGTCGGTGTTCGGATTACTGTCGTCGTGCGGCGCGCAGTGAGGCGAGTGGGCACCAGTAGCGTCCAGGCGTCAGCAACGCCCCGGCAGCGCCACAGCGCCGAGCGCCGAAGCGCCGAGCACCGAAGCGCCGGAAGCACCGGCGCCAGCAGCAGCACCGAAGGAGCAGCGCCATGACCACGCACCCGTACGGGCCCGGTCCCCTCAAGGGCTACGGCGTCGGGCCGATCCCCATGGAGGCCGCGTTCACGTCCGACTTCGCGCTCGCGGCGGGCGTCGGCGTGCAGGACATCGTCGACAAGCAGGAGGTCGAGCGGCGGGTCATGGACGAGCGGCCCGGCATGTACGCGAAGTACATGCCGAGCCGGATCGACGCGGTGACCGGCACGCACCTCACCGGCGGGCGGTACCTCTTCGAGACGTGGGCGGACGTGCTCGACTACGAGCGGTTCACGAGCCAGGAGTTGGAGTTCGAGCCGGGGGTGCGGTTCTGGGAACGTCCGTTCTTCCTGGGGGTGGAGCGGTACGTGTGGCGGGTCGCGGGGGCCCACCACTTCACGCCGCTCGACGACCATCACGTGAGCCGCTTCGAGCGGTTCCGGTACGCGTACGAGGGGGACGCCGGAGCCGTGCTCGGCCGGGTCTGGCCGGCGCTGCGGGACGAGGCCGGGGCCCGGGGCCTCGGCGGGGCGTGGCTGTTGTGGCAGCCCGAGCACCGGCTGGTCGGGCTGCACACCATCGCTTCCCGGGACCACGACCTGGAGGGTGCGCCGTCGCTCGGCGCGCTGCTGCCCGCCCCGCTGGGGGCCGCGCCCGTCTTCGACCGGGTCAGCGCCACGCTCGCGCTGTGGCTGCCCAGGTCCCGTCGCGCGGGCGGCGTGCCGTCGGCGTACCCGATGTCCCCGCCGCTGCCCCTGCCGACGGTGGCCCCGCAGGAGGTGTGACCCGCCCCGCACTGGGCGATCGGGTGGCCATGCGGCCGGGGGCGAGGTGGCCTGATGACCGGGTGGTGTGGTGGCCGGGTGGCCGCGTGGCCACCCGGCCCGGCTGTCGGCCCGGCCGCCGCCGGGCCCCGCCCCGTCCTCGCGGGCCCTACATCCACACCCCGTTGAGGAAGGGATAGGCGTCGGCGAGTTTCGTCGCGTCCTGGATGAGGCGGCCCTCGCTGACGACCACGAACTCGTCGCCCTTGACGAGGAAGTAGTGCATCTCGTCGTCCACGGCGGTGGAGGTGGCGGTGTCCAGGCCGGAGCGGAACGCCTCCGGTGTGTGCTTCAGGGGGAAGTCCCGGCCGCGGCTGAAGTCGTCGGCCGGGGCGCGCACGACCTGGTCGCCCAGGAACAGCACGACGGTCTCGCCCTGGGCGTCGCCGATGGTCGCGGCGTCGATGTGCGTCTTCTCGCGCGGGGCGAGGATCGCGTCCAGGCGGCGCGGGGCCGTGCTGGCCGACCGCTCCGAGAACTCCCAGATCGTGTCGGTCAGGATGGCCGCGTGCGTGTGGCCGCTGCCCCTGCGGGCCGTCATGACGTCGTCGTAGTGCTCGGGGAAGCCGCGCGGCGGGCGCGTGAACTGTTCCGTGATCTTCTTCGGGCCGGACTCGATGCCGTGCCGCTGCGAGAAGCGGATGAACTCGTCCCCGCGGAAGCCGTCGAACCGCAGATACGGCGCCTTGGGGTCCGTCACCACCTTCGCCATTGTCTCGAAGACGCCACCGCCCGCGTCGAGGACGCCCTTCGCCGCCCCGGTCAGTCCGCTGACGACCGTGCCGAGCACGCCGCCGCCGGTGCCGGAGACCACGGACGCCGTCAGCGCGTCGAAGCCCTTCGTCTGGCCCAGCGCAGGGACGCGTTCCAGGCGCCACACCTGGGTGCCCCGGTCCACGCCCGTCCGCGGCTCCGCCTGCTCCAGCTCGGCGTTCACCTCCCGGCGGCCGCCCCGCACCGCGAGGTGCTTGCCGCTGTTCACGTTGACGATCGCGTACGTGTCCTCGTCGGCCCCGGCCGTCTCCTGCGGCCGCCAGAGCTGCGAGGCCAGCAGGTCGTCCCGCGACTCCGCCGGGCACTGCTGCACCGCGGCGCCCGCGCGGCCGCGGTTCGCCATGATGTCCATCCGGAACGTGCTCAGGACGTTCTGGATCGTCCACGCGCCGTCGCGCGCGCTGTGCGGCCGCAGGTGCCACAACTGGCCGTGCCGTGCCGGGCCTTCGCCGCGCAGCTCCTCCAGCACGACCTTCGCGCCCTGCTTCTCCCCGGCCCCGGGCTGCACGGTCGCGTACAGCCCGCTCGCTTCGTTCTTGAAGAGGTAGATGCCCTCGGACAGTGCTGTCACGTCAGCCTCCCGGAAGTGGGGCATGGGAACGCACCGGTGGTGCGTCGCGGCCACAGCCTAGAAGCGGGTGCCGTGATCCCGATACGGCCTGATTTCAGACGTTATTAACCCCTCAACCATGAGGCGCCCTTCCGCTTCCGCGCAGGTGGGGGCCGTGCCCTAAGGGAGCGGCACGTGGGGAGCGGTACGTCCCTTCGGGCGCGCCACCGCGGTGGCAGTCCGAGCTGACCTGGCAGTCTGTTCGAATATCCCCCCGGACGGCCGGAAGCGGACGGCCTCCGTTCTCTCGGGCCCGGCCGCGGCGGCGTACGCGAGGGACAGGGGCGCCCGGCCCCGCTCTACCAGTCGCCCCCGTACCGCTCCGCCTTCGCCCGCAGCCAGGCCGTCAGCTCCGCGCGCTCCTGGTGGTCGGCGGGGCGCAAGTCGTCGGCCCGTACCGTCGCCACGAAGTGGACGAACCGGACGCGGCGGTACTCGCCGTCGACGCCGAGCACCTTGCCGGGGCCGTAGATGTCCGTAGTGGCGTGCGCGACGAAGGCGTCGCGGTCGTGGGGGGTTACCGCTTCCATGACGAGGGCCTTTCGCTGTGCGTGTTGTCCCGATTACAGAGTGCGGTCGGCATCGCCTTGCCCGCTAGTAGGCGGTGGCTGACAACTCCTACGCCAGGGAGGGGGCCCCGACACGGCGTTCGAAACCACTCCGGCTCCCGCCGTCGGTACGCCGCTCACCCGGAAGCGCGCCGTCCGTGCTCCGGCAGTACGGCAGTACGGCTGTACGGCAGTACTGCCGGGAGGGGGCAGCCCCGGTCAGCGGCGCAGCAGGTCCCGCAGCGCGGCCGTGACCGTCGCCGGGGACTCCTCGGCCATGAAGTGCCCGCAGGACACGGTCCGGTGGACCAGGTCCGGGGCCCACGCGCGCCACCGGGCCGCCGCGTCGAAGCCGAGGGCCGCGCCCCAGTCCTGCTGGAGGACCGTCACCGGCATCCGCAGCACGGTGCCCGCGCGGCGGTCGGCCGTGTCGTGCTCGACGTCCGCGAAGGCCGAGGCGCGGTAGTCCGCCACGATCGACGGCACGGCGTCCCGGCAGGCCGCCAGGTAGGCCGCCCGGACGTCGGCGGGGATCGCGTCCCGGTCCCGCGTCCACAGGTCCAGGAAGTGGCCGAAGAAGCCGTCCGGGTCCGCCCCGATCATCCGCTCCGGGAGGCCGGGCGGCTGCGCCATCAGGTACAGGTGGAAGCCGACGGCCGCGGACGTGCCGCGCATCACCTCCCACATGTCGAGGGTGGGCAGCACGTCGAGCGAGGCGAGGTGCGTGACCGCGTCCGGGTGGTCGAGGCCCGCCCGGATCGCCACCAGCGCGCCCCGGTCGTGGCCCGCGAGCGCGAACCGCTCGTGCCCGAGCGCCCGGGCCAGCGCCACGACGTCGGCCGCCATGGTCCGCTTCGCGTAGGTCAGGCCGTCCGGCGCCTCGGCCGGTTTGTCGCTGGCGCCGTAGCCGCGCAGGTCGGGACAGATGACGGTGTGGTCGGCGGCGAGGTCCCGGGCCACGTGGCGCCACATGAGACGGGTCTGGGGGAAGCCGTGCAGCAGGACGACGGGGCTGCCGTCCGGGTCGCCGCCGACGACCGCGCTCAGCTCGACGCCGTCGGCGACGGGGACGCGGTGGTGGGTGAAGTCAGCGAAGGAAGTCATGGGGTCAGCGTGCGGGGCGCGGATCAGCGGTGGATCAGCAGCGGATTCGCGGTGGTTTCCCTCCGTGATGGTTCCCCTCCGGGGTGGGCCCGCTGCGTGGTGGGCCCGCTGCGTGGTGGTTCCCGTCCGTGGTGGGTCCGCTCCGCGGTGGTTCCGCTTCGTGGTGGTTCTGTGGTCGTCCCGCTTCGCGGTGGTTCCGTGGGTGGGGCAGCAAGGGGTGTGCGGGGGCGTGGGCGCGGGTGTGTGGGGTCCCGTAGGTACGGAATCCGGAGGTACGTCCTACCCGCAGGTACGTTGAAGGGGTGCGGGAGGAGGAAGAGGCGACGTCAGCGGCGGTGCCGCCCCGGGCGGTCGCGGCCCGGCCGGTGACGCACCGGGCGGCGGCGGGCGGCGGGGCGCGGTCCGGCGGCGGGGCCGCGCCCGGCCCGGTGACGTTCCACGTGCTCGGGCCACTCGTCGCCCGCGACGCGCACGGGTGCGACCTCGGGCTGAGGGGGCCGCGCCACCGCGCCGTCCTCGCCCGGCTGCTCGTCGCCCGCCGCCGCGCCGTGCCGGTGTCCTGGCTCGTCGACGACCTGTGGGACGAGCCGCCGCCGACGGCCGTCGGCACCATCCGTACGTTCGTCGCGGACCTGCGCAAGGCCCTCGAACCCGGCCGGGCCCGGCGCGCCCCCGCCCGGCTCCTGGTCACGGCCGGGCCCGGGTACGCGCTGACGGCCGCGCCGGACGCGGTGGACGCGTGGCGGTTCGAGACGGCCGTACGGGAGGCGGGGCGGCTCCTCGACGGCGGGCCCCCGGCGCCGGAGGCGGCTCTCGCCGCGCTCACCGGCCTCGACGGGGCGCTCGGCCTGTGGCGCGGCCCCGCGTACGCAGAGTGGGCCGACGCCGACTGGGCCCGCGCGGAGGTCGCGCGCCTCGACGGACTCCGCCTCCTCGCCGTGGAACGCCGCGCCCGCCTCGCCCTGGCCCTCGGCCGCGCCGCCGACGCGGTCCTCGACCTGGAGTCCCACGCCGGGGCCCACCCCTGGCGGGAGGAGGCGTGGGAGCTGCTCGCGCTGGCCCTGTACAGGTCGGGCCGGCAGGGGGACGCGCTGGCCGTGCTGCGCCGGGCGCGGGACACCCTGGCGGGGGAGCTGGGCGTGGACCCGGGGGAGGGCCTGCGGCGGCTCGAAGGGGAGATCCTGGCGCAGTCGGTGCGGGAGGACGCGGGTGCCGGGGCCGGTGGGGGCGTGCGCCCGGCGGGTGCCCGGACGGACGCCGGGTCCAGCGAGAAGGCCGGGTCCGATGCGAAGGCCGGGTCTGGCGCGGTGGCCGGGTCCGGTGTGATGCCTGGGTCCGGTGTGGTGGCTGGGGTCGATGGTGGGCCGCGCGGGCGGCCGGTTGCCGCAGGGGGCCGTCCAGCGACGTGCCTGGTGGGGCGGGACACGGAGGTCGCCGTGCTCGAAAGCGCCGCCCGGGAGGCGGTGCGCGACGGCCGGTTCGTCCTCGCCCTGCTCTCGGGCGAGGCGGGCGCGGGCAAGACCGCGCTGGCCCGGGAGTTGACGGGACGCCTGGGCGCGGAGGGCTGGGCCACGGCCTGGGGCCGGGCGCCGGAGGGCGCGGCGGCTTCGGCGGATGGGGAGGCCTCGGCGGGTGGGGCGGTGGGGCGGCTGTGGGAGGAGGTGTTCGCGGGACTGGAGGAGCCGGGGGCGACGACGGTGCCCGGGGCCACGTCTGCGGCGCCTGCTTCGGCCACGGCTCCGGCAGCGGGGTCGTCCACGGCTGCGGCAGCGGGGTCGTCCATGGCCGCAGACCTGGGTTCGCCCTCCTCCGTACCCGTACCCGTACTGGTACCCGTACGGCGAGTTCCGGCTTCGTCGCCCTCGCCCTCGCCCGCGCCTGCGGCCCCGTCCTCACCCGCGGCACCCGCCTCGCCCTCAGCCCCGTCTCCGGCCCCGGCCCACGCCGTTCCTCAAAGCCCGGCCACGGACGCGCACCACCCTGACCCGTGGCACTCGGGAGCGGAGTGGTCCGAGCGCGGGTGGGGCGCGGCGGGCGGTGGCGGCCGGGCGGCGGCGCGCCGGGTGGCCGCCCGGCTCAGTGCCCTCGTCCCGCCCGGCCACCCCCTCCTGCTCGTCCTGGACGACCTGCACGGCGCCGACGAGGAGTCCCTCGACGTGCTCGCCACGCTGGCGACGGCGGGCCCCGCCCGGCCCGTGCTGCTCGTGGGGACCTACCGCGACACCGAAGTGCCGCCGCAGCTCGCCGAGTTCCTGGCCCGCGCGGCACGGGCCGAACCGGTGCGGGTTCCGGTACGAGGGCTGGCGGAAGGCGCGGTCGCGGAGCTGCTGACGGCCGTCGCGGGCCGGGGCGCCGACCCCGCGACCGCCCGCGCCGTGTCCCGCCGCAGCGGCGGCAACCCCTTCTTCGTACGGGAACTCGCCCGCCTGTACGCGGCGGGTGGCACCGCCGCGCTGTCCCGCGTACCCGCCGGGGTACGGGACCTCGTCCGCGCCCGGCTCGGCGCGCTCGCGCAGGAGACGCGCACGGTGCTGCGCCTCGCCGCCGTGGTCGGGGAGGAGGCCGACCTGGACGTGCTCGGCGCGGTCACCGGGGACGAGGAGACCGTCCTGGACGCGGTGGACGCGGCGACGGCGGCCGGGTTCCTGGTCGAGCCGGAGGAGGGGGAACTCGCCGCCGAGCGCGTGCGGTTCGCGCACGCGCTGGTCCACGAGACGGTGTACGAGGACCTGTCGCGGCCGCGCCGCGCCCGCCTGCACACGGCCGTCGCCGAGGCCCTGGAACTGCTGCGGCCCGACGCTGTCGAGGCCGTCGCCCACCACTACGTCCGGGCCGCGACACGCGCGACGGCCGCCCGCGCCCTCGCGTACGCGACCCGCGCCGCCCGCCGGGCCGAGGCGTCGGGCGCGCCGCACCGGGCGGGCCGGTGGTGGCGTGCGGCCCTCACCGCGTACGACCGGCAGGCCTCCGGGGCCGCCAGGGAGGGGCCGCTCTCCGCGACCGGGGCGGTGGCCGTCCCGGACCCGGGGCGCGGGCCCGGCGCTCGCGGGCGGCTGCCCCTCCTCATGGGCCTCGTCCGCAGCCTCGCCGTCACCGGTGGTCTCGCCGAGGCCCGGCGCCACCGGGGTGACGCGCTCGCCGTCGCCCGGGCCGGCGGCGACCCGGAGTTCGTCGCCCGCGTCCTCGGCGCCTTCGACGTCCCCGGCATCTGGGCCCGTAACGACGACGAGGACCTGTCCCGGCGCGTCGTGGCCGCCGCCCGCTGGGCCCTGGCCGCCCTGCCCGACGACGGGACGTACGCCCGCCGCGCCACTCGGTGCCGCCTGCTGACCGGCATCGCCATGGAGACCCGGGGCGACACGACGGGCTCGGGCCTCGCGGCGGCCCGCGAGGCGGAGGCCTTGGCGCGCGGGCTCGCCGGGAGGGGTGGGTCCGGCCGACGTGACGAAACCGGCCGACATGACGAAGCCCGCCGACACGACGGGACCGGCCGACACGACGAAGCCCGCCGACATGACGGAACCGGCCGACACGATGAACCGGGTGAGGAGGGCGAGCGCGGACGGGCGGGGGAGCGAGCCGCGCTGTTGGCGTTCGCGCTCAACGGGCGCTATCTGCACACCTTCCACCGCCCCGGCCTCGCCCCCGAGCGCGCCCGCATCGGCGCCGAACTGGTCGAACTCTCGGCCCGCCACGGGCTGGTCACCTTCGAGGTCCTCGGCCACCTCATGCTGCTCCAGTCCCACAGCGCGCTCGCCGACCTCACCCGTGCCGACGCCCACGCCACCGCCGCCGACCGGCTCGCGGAGCGGTACGGGCTGCCGCTGGTGGGGGTGTTCACCTCCTGGTACGCCGCGCTGCGCGCCGCCGTCGCCGGGCGCACGGACGAGGCCGCGGCCGCCTACCGGGCCGCCGCCGCACGACTGCCCGGCAGCGGCATGACCGGCATGGAGCAGGAAGACCTGCTGCCCCTCGCCCTGATGTGCCTGGGCCTCGGGGCGGAACCCGCGGCAGGCGGTGTACCCGGGGCGGGGCAGCTTCTCGACCTCCGGCTGTGCCTGCGCGCCCGCGCCGCCGTGCGCGCCGGGGACACCGCCCGCATGGAGGCCTCGTACCGGGAACTCCTCCCGGGCCGTGACGAGGTGGCGGGCGCGGGGAGCGGGCTCCTCGCCCTCGGGCCTGTGGCCCAGGATTTGGGCGACCTGGCCGCAGCCCTGGGACGGCCCGTGGACGCCGCCGCGCACTACCGCCACGCCCTCGCCGTGTCCGACCGTGCCGGGGCCCCGCACTGGGCGTCCGCCGCGGGGGCCGCGCTCACGGCGGTGCGAGGATGCGGCGATGACCACCGAGACGGCCCCTGAACCGGCCCCTGCGACGGCCCCTGAGACGGCCCCTGAGACGACCGCCGCACAGCCCTCCGTACAGCCCTCCGCGGAGACCGCAGCTGGTACGCCCGCACCCGCCTACGTACGCTTCCAGTCGCCCCTGCGGCACGAACGGGGCCACTTCCCCGGCGTCTTCGCCCTGGTCAACGGCCTGGCCAAGGAGGGCAAGCTGACCGCCGAGCAGGAGCGCTTCCGGCGCGCGAACAACGACTGGTACGACGCCGCGTACCCGACGCCCGACGCGTCCGTCTACGACCCGGAGCGGAACCCCGGCGCCGTCGCCTGGTTCAGGACCACCGCCACGCACCTCGTCGAGCGGGTCCCCGGGTACCTGGAGATCCTCGCCGCGCACGGCGTGGAGTGCCAGGAGGTGCGGTCCGCCGATCCGGGGCGGGTCGTCTACGAGGACGACGTCCAGGTCGTCGTCGTACCGCACCCCTGAGACCACCTCGAGCCCCACCTCCGGGACCACTCCGGAGACCCCCCGAGACCGCGATCGCGCCGCCCACCTCCCGGGTGGCCGGAGCCGTACCTGCCGGGGCCCGAGGTTATGAGGATCCTGTCAGGGCGGAGGCCGACAGTCCGGTGGGCGGGCGGCCGCGGCCTATGCTCGGGCGCATGTGCGCATTTGTCCTGGTCGCGGAGGACGACGAGAAGCAGGCCGACCTCATCCGCCGCTATCTGGAGCGCGAGGGGCACACCGTCGGCGTCGCCCACGACGGGCGCACCGCGCTGGAGCAGGTCCGGCTGCACGACCCCGACCTGCTCATCCTCGACGTGATGATGCCGGAGATCGACGGGCTCGGGGTGACCCGCGTGCTGCGCTCGGCCCCGCCGCCCGGCACCCCGGCGACCGGGCGGGACACCGGCACGCTGCCCATCCTCATGCTCACCGCCCGCTCCACGGAGGACGACCTGCTGCTCGGCCTCGACCTGGGCGCCGACGACTACCTCACCAAGCCGTACAGCCCCCGCGAACTCATGGCCCGCGTCCGCACCCTGCTGCGCCGCGCCAGCGGAGCCGCGCACCGGCCGCCGCCGGACCCCGAGGCGCGGGTGCTGCGCGCGGGGGGCCTGGTCGTGGACGAGCTGCGCCACGAGGTGACCGTGGACGGGCGCCGCGTGGAGTGCACACCGGGTGAGTTCGAACTGCTGTCGGCGATGGCGGCGGAGCCTGAACGGGTCTTCACGCGGCCGCAGTTGCTGGACCGTATCCACGGGTCGTCGGGGTACATATCCGCGCGCACGGTGGACGTGCACGTCCTGAACCTCCGCAAGAAGATCGAGGCGAACCCGCGGGCGCCGCGGCGGCTCGTGACGGTGTTCGGGGTGGGGTACAAGCTGGTCGCCTACCGGGGCCCGGAATCGGGATCGGGCCCGGCATCGGGACCGGCATCCGGACCGGCATCGGAGCCGGGAGCGGGACCGGGCCTGGGGACGAGGACCAGGGCGAGGGGCCGGGCGCCGAAGTCGGCAGGGGAGACGGCGGGGCGTCGTGGGGCGTGAGCGGGGCCGGTCGGGCGGCGCGGCCGAGGCGGACTCCTCCACCGCGAGCGGCTCGTCCACCGCGAGCGGCTCGTCCACCGCGAGCGGCTCGTCCACCGCGTCGGACGCGTCCGGCGTATCCGGTGCGTCCGAGGCATTGCCTGCATCCACTGCATCCACTGCACCCAGCGCCCCCAACACCCCCTCCCCACCCGATACGCCCTCCGCACCCACCCCGCCTGCCCCACCCCCCGCCCGGCCCACCCGGCGCGTCCGATCCGCCCGCCCCACCCGCCCCACCCGCCCCCGCGCCCCCAAGCGCAAGAGCCGCCCGACCCGTGTCCCCGTGCGCAAGAGCCTTCTGTCCCGGCTGCTCGTCGTGTCGGTGCTCGTGTCCGTGCTGTCCATCGCCGCCACCGCCTGGCTGGCCGCGCAGACCACGTCCGGGGCGATCCGGCAGGAGCAGGGGCAGGTGCTCGCGGACGACGCGCGGATCTACGACCGGCTCCTCGGCCTGGCCGCGACCACCCCGAACTGGCGCGGCGCCGACCGCACCGTGCGGGAGCTGTCCACCGACACCGGGCGGCGCATCGCCCTGACCACGCAGGACCGCAAGGTGATCGCCGACTCGGCCGAGGGCGAGGGCGAGGGCGAGGGGGAGCGCGGGGCCCGGTTGCCCGCCCGGGCCTCGGCCGTCGTCGACCCGCTGGCCGTCGACTCGACACTGGCCGCGGGGCGGGACGACGACACGGCGGAGGGCCTCGGCGCGACCTCGGGCGTCGGCGCCGGCACGGGCGCGGTGGACCGCATCGACCCGCGGGCGGTGGGGCCCTTCCGGCTGCCCGCGAAGGAGCGGGAGGACCTGCGGTCGATGGCGGAGAAGTACACCGGCTGCGTACGGGACGCCGGGGTCACGGTGAAGACCGTCGAGGGCCCCAGCGGACGCCCGTACCTGGAGACGACCGACGGGCGCGGCGAGCAGTTCACCGACGTGCGGTGCGGGGCCATGTACCTGAACGAGCCCACGAGGACCGAGCGCAGGGCGCTCGACAAGATCACCAAGCTGGCCGAGGCGTGCATGCGCCGCAAGGGCACCGAACCCTCCGTGCTGCGCCTGACCCTGTCGCGCGGCGGCGTACCGCGCCTGATCGCGCTGGGGTTCGACGGCTCGGAGAAGACGCCGCACCCGGAGGGGGCCGAGCCCGGGCAGCCCGGTACGCCCGGCGAACCGGGCGCGCCCAAGAAGCCGTCCGTTGCCCCTCCGACCACCGAGCCCGCCCCCGCGGAGGCGAGCGAGCCGCCCGCCGAGGCCACGCCCGACCCCGTCGAGGCCCTCGCCACGAGCTGCGTGGACAGCGCGCGCCGGGAACAGCTCGGCCAGTACGTCTCGTCGCCCGCGCTGCTCTTCATCACCAGCCAGGACGGCAGCCGCCCCTCCGAGAGCGGCTTCCAGCTCTCCGGGGCCAACACCGCGCGGCTCGTCGGGCTCGCCGCGGCGATCCTCGCGGTGACGGTGGCGGTCACCGCGTTCGCCGCGACCCGCCTCACCCGGCCGCTGCGGGCCCTGACCACCGCCACGCAGCGGATGAAGACCGGGGAGGCCACCGAGCCGGTGCCCGCCCGGTCGGCCGGGGAGATCAGCCAGCTCGCCGCCGCCTTCAACGACATGGCCGCGCACCGCAGGGCCCTGGAGGAGCAGCGCAAGGCGATGGTCAGCGACGTGGCGCACGAGCTGCGTACGCCGCTGTCGAACATCCGGGGATGGCTGGAGGCCGCCGAGGACGGGGTCGTCGCCACCGATCCGGAGCTGGTCACCTCGCTCCTGGAGGAGGCGCTGCTGCTCCAGCACATCGTCGACGACCTCCAGGACCTGGCCGCCGCCGACGCCGGGACGCTGCGGCTGCACCGGGAGCCCGCCTGCGCCGCCGAGCTGGCCGAGCAGGTGGTGGCCGCGCACCAGGCGCGGGCGGACGCGGCGGGCGTACGGCTGTCCGCCCGCGCGGAGGGCGACCCGTGGCTGACCGCGGATCCGCTGCGGCTGCGGCAGGCCGTCGGGAACCTCGTCTCCAACGCGATCCGGCACACCCCGGCGGGCGGCAGCGTGACGGTCACGTGCCGGGCCGCGGGGGAGGGTTGGGTGACGATCGAGGTGGCCGACACGGGGACGGGCATCGCCGCCGGGGACCTGCCGCACGTGTTCGACCGGTTCTGGCGGGCGGACAAGTCGCGGACGCGGGCCACCGGGGGGAGCGGGCTGGGGCTCGCGATCGTACGGAATCTTGCGCGGGCGCATGGCGGGGAGGTGGAGGTGGAGAGCGAGGTCGGGGCGGGCACGAGGTTCACGCTCCGCTTGCCGGTGACGTGAGGGGGCCTCGCCCCCCTGGACCCCCATCGGCGCCCGCGCTCCATCGGCGCTCCGCGCCTCGTCCTCAAACGCCGGACGGGCTGACATACCCCGCACCCCGCCCAGGTCCCGGAAACCCGACGACGGCGCGTACGAGACCCAGCCTGTCCGGCGCCGGCGGCTGACGGGAACCCGACGACGGCGCGGCGGGGATATCAGCCCGTCCGGCGGTTGAGGACGAGCGCGCAGCGCGACGAAGCCCCGGCCGAAGCCGCGCAGCACGCCTTACTTGGCATCCGCGTAACACCGCACAACCGCCGTGGTGAACGGAAACCGCACCGGCGTCTCGCCGAAGGCGATCCGCCCCGCCACGTCCCCCGCCTCGCGCACCGCCGCCGCGACCTCGTCGGCCTCCTCGGCCGGGCAGTGCACGATCACCTCGTCGTGCTGGAAGAAGACCAGCTCGGCGCGGAGGTGCGCGGTCGCCCGGCGCAGCGCGGCGAGCATGAGCAGCGCCCAGTCGGCGGCGCTGCCCTGGACCACGAAGTTCCGTGTGAAGCGGCCGCGGGCGCGGGCGTCGGTGGAGGCGTAGCCGGGGGTGAACTCGGCCTCGCCGCCCTCCGCCTCGGCCGCGGCCTCCTGCGGGATCCCGGCCTCCCCGTACGCGTCGTCGCCGGCGCGGGCGGCGGGTGGGCTGGTCCGGCCCAGCCAGGTCCGCACGAGGCGGCCCTCCTCGCCCGCGCGGGCCGCGTCGTCGACGTACGCGACGGCCTGCGGGAAGCGGCGGCGCAGGGCCGCCAGGTTCTTCAGGCCGTCGCCGGATGTCTGGCCGTAGACCGCGCCGAGCAGCGCCAGCTTGGCGTGCTCGCGGTCGCCGGAGAAGGCGCGGTCCGACAGGCGCGTGTACAGGTCCTCCGCGCTGCCCGCCACCTCCATCAGGCCCCGGTCGCGGGAGATCGCGGCGAGGACACGCGGCTCGAGCTGGTCCGCGTCGGCCACGACCAGGCGCCAGCCGGGGTCGGCGACCACGGCGCGGCGGATGACCTTGGGGATCTGCAGGGCGCCGCCGCCGTTGGTCGTCCAGCGGCCGGAGACGGAGCCGCCGGGGGTGTACCCGGGCCGGAAGCGGCCGTCGCGCACCCAGTCCTGGAGCCAGGACCAGCCGTGGGCGGTCCACACGCGGTACAGCGACTTGTACTCCAGGAGGGGGCGGACGGCGGGGTGGTCGACCTCCGCCAGCTCCCACCGCCGGGTCGAGCGGAGCTTGACGCCCGCCCGCGCGAAGGCCTTCACCACGTCGGCGGGCAGGTCAGGACGCACCCGGTGCCCGAAGGCCGCCGAGACCTCGTCGGCCAGCTCGGCCAGGCGGCGGGGCTCGCCGCTGCCGCCGTACCGCTCGCCGAGGAGCTCGGTGAGCACGTCGCGGTGGACGTCGGCGCGCCACGGCAGCCCCGCCGCGTCCATCTCGGCGGCCACGAGCGTGCCCGCCGACTCGGCGGCGGTGAGCAGCCGCATCCGCCCCGGGTGCTCGGCCGCCCCGTGCCGCCTCGTCTGCTCGGCGTAGACCGCGAGGAGCGCCTCGAAGGGCAGCGGGGCCGCCGGGGCCGGATCGAACAGCGAGTCCTGCGCGCCGGGCTCGGCCGCGCGCGGCGGCGGGTCCGGCGGCACGGGTCTTCGCTCCAGACGGGCCCAGGCGGCCGCCGCCGAACGGGGCTCGCCGTGCCGGCCCTCGTGCGCGAGCAGCAGGGCCTCGGCGGCCTCCACGTCGTAGCACCGCTCCACGCGGAGGCCCGCCGCGAGCAGCCGCGGATACACGGCGGCGGTGGACCGCCACACCCACCGCCCCACGCCGGGGCGCCGCCGCACCGCCTCGACGAGTCCGGGCTCCCGCTGCACAGGACCGACGGGCACACCGTCCTCGCCCACCGCCGTGACCAGGACACCTCCGTCCTCGCTGTCACCGGCCAGCCACCGTTCCCCGTTCATGTCTACGACGATCGCACCCACCACTGACACTGGCCCCTGGGCCCTCCGCGCGACCCCTGCCCCGGGCCGGTCCCACCCACCCGCCCTTCATCGGCCTCCGGCCTCGTCCTCAAACGCCGGACAGGCTGGAGTCGTCCCGCGTCCCGCCGTCGTCGGCTGCCGGAGCGCTCCCCACCCACCCGCCCTTCCATCGGCCTGGCGGCCTCGTCCTCAAACGCCGGACGGGCTGGAAACGTCCGCCGACCGCCGTCGTCGGCTGACGGGCACCCGACGACGGCGAGTCGAGGACATCTCAGCCCGTCCGGCGTTTG
>NZ_JASCXL010000129.1:0-27214 GCF_030010595.1 Streptomyces sp. CC224B
CCCCGCACACGGACGGTGTGCGGGGCCCCTCCTCGCTGTCCGCCCGGCTGCCTCGCCGCCCGGCGGCCTGGTCCGCCCGGGGCGGGTCAGGGGCGCTGGGAGGCCAGTTCCTTGGCGGCCTCGGTGAGGTCCTTCGCGGTGTCGATGGCGCGCCAGTACGCGCCCTGCGGCAGCGGGAAGCCCGCCAGGCGCTTCTCGCGGGCCAGGCGCGGGAACGTGGTGCGCTCGTGGTCGCCGCGGTCGGGCAGCAGGCCGGTGAAGTCGGCGGAGAAGACGTACACGCCCGCGTTGATCAGGTACGGCGACGGCGGGGCCTCGATGAAGTCCGTGATCTGCCCGAACCGGTTGGTCTCCACGGCGCCCCACGGGATGCGCGGGCGGGCCAGGGCGAGCGTGGCCGTGGCGTCGCGCTCGGCGTGGAAGGCGGCCATGTCGCGCAGCGAGAAGCGGGTCCAGATGTCGCCGTTCGTGGCGTACCAGGGCTGGTCGGGCTGGGGCAGGTGCGCGGCCGCGTACTTGAGCCCGCCGCCGCGGCCGAGGGGTTCCGTCTCGACGACGGTGGTGACCTTCAGCGGCAGGTCGGCGTGGGCGAGCCAGTCCTGGAGCACCTCGGCCAGGTGGCCGCAGGAGACGACCGCGTCCGTCACGCCCTCGGCCGCGAGCCAGCCCAGCTGGTGGCCGATGATCGGCGTACCCGTGCCGGGGATCTCGACCATGGGCTTGGGGCGATCATCGGTGTACGGGCGCAGCCGGGAGCCCTGGCCGCCGGCCAGGACGACGGCCTGCGTGGGCTTTGCGGGGTGGGTGTCACCGGTGGTCATGACGGAACCCTACGCGTTGGGGCGCGCAGGGTTCCGACGTGACCGACGGCGGCAGGGGGCGCTAGGGGTGGGGCCGGGGGCGGCCCGGTGCCGTTCAGTCGTTGTGGTGGGCGGCGACGCCCGCGGCGAAGGACGTGTCGCACACCGGGCGGGCGTACGACTGCGCGCGGCTCGGGCCGTACGCGCGGACGGCCGCGCGGCCGAGGGCGCGGGCCAGGGACGCGCAGTGCTTGGCGAGCGAGGGGTGCCGGTCGACCTCCTCCTGGAGGTGGGTGAGGGCGACCCCGGGGTTCTTCTCCTGGAGCTCCAGGAGCAGCCGGTCGCGCAGGACGTCCTGCGGGGCGCGGGACGTGGCCGGGGCGGAGAGGTCGCCCGCGGACGCGGTGAGGACCGAGTCCGAGGAGCTGCCGGTCCAGTCGACCCGGGTGACCGCGAGCGTGCCGGACAGCACCAGGACGACGGGCAGGACGAGGGCGAGCGTGCGCCCGATGCGGCGGCCGGGGCCGCGGTGGCCTCGGCGCGGCTTCTGGGTGTGGTTGGCGGAGTGCGTCACGCGAGTGAGGGTAGCGCTAGGTGATGATTTGGCGACATTTAGTCACCCGGTCGGGGGACGGGCAAAGTGGTTTGCCGTCCCGGGTGTTGACGAACCGGGGGCGAAATGACCGATGTGCCGGGGTATTTGTCGACAACGAGCAGAGATGTCCGGGGACGGGGGAGGGGGAGATGTGGTGGGAGGGGGCGTTGGTGGGGCGGGGCGCGCCCCCTCCGGGGGTGTCAGTCGCTGAGGCGCTCGCCCGTGGACGTGGAGAACACGTGCGTCTCACCCGGCCGCGGCACGACGTGGAGCTGCGACCCCTTCTCGGGCACCTGGCGCCCGTTCACCCGGACCACGAGGTCCTTCTGCTCGCCACCGACCTCCGCGGTGCCGTACACGTACCCGTCGGCGCCGAGCTCCTCGACGACGTTCACGGACACGGCGAGGCCGGCCGGGGCGTCCTCGGTCTCCTTCGACAGGGTCTTCGCGGCGGCGCCGTTCTGCTCGACCACGTCGAAGTGCTCCGGGCGGACGCCGACGGTCACCGTACGGTCGCCCTTGTCGGCCGCGGCGGCCAGCGCCTCGCGGTTGACCGGGACCACGGAGTTGCCGAACTTCACGCCGCCGTCGGTGATGGGGACCTCGACGAGGTTCATCGCCGGGGAGCCGATGAAGCCCGCCACGAAGAGGTTGGCGGGGCGGTCGTACATGCTGCGCGGCGAGTCGACCTGCTGGAGCAGGCCGTCCTTGAGGACCGCCACGCGGTCGCCCATGGTCATGGCCTCGACCTGGTCGTGGGTGACGTACACGGTGGTGATGCCGAGGCGGCGCTGGAGGCTGGCGATCTGCGTACGCGTCGACACGCGGAGCTTGGCGTCGAGGTTCGACAGCGGCTCGTCCATGAGGAAGACCTGCGGCTCGCGGACGATGGCGCGGCCCATCGCGACGCGCTGGCGCTGACCGCCGGAGAGGGCCTTGGGCTTGCGGTCCAGGTACTCCGTGAGGTCGAGGATCTTCGCGGCCTCCTCGACCTTCTGCCGGATGGTGGCCTTGTCGACGCCAGCGATCTTCAGGGCGAAGCCCATGTTGGCGGCGACGGTCATGTGCGGGTAGAGCGCGTAGTTCTGGAACACCATGGCGATGTCCCGGTCCTTCGGCGGCAGGTGCGTGACGTCGCGGTCGCCGATGCGGATGGCGCCGGCGTTCACGTCCTCCAGGCCCGCGAGCATGCGCAGGGAGGTGGACTTGCCGCAGCCGGACGGGCCGACCAGGACGAGGAACTCGCCGTCCTCGATCGCGATGTCCAGGCCGTCCACGGCGGGCTTGTCGGAGCCCGGGTAGACGCGGGTCGCCTTGTCGAACGTAACAGTGGCCATGGTGAGGGGCCCCCTTCACCGGCAGGAACGTGCCGGACGATCCGAGTAAAGGACGGGTCTAGTCCAGTCGTCTGAACTTTCGGTGACGCTACCCCGCTGGTCACCGGTCTGTCAGTAGCCCGGAGCCGATGACCTTCGAGGAGATTTTCGACTGTGGCGGGGAGTCGGTTGGTTACACTGCACGGGCACGGCCGCGCGCCGGCCCGTGCAGGCCTCCTTAGCTCAGCTGGTCAGAGCGCCGCTCTTGTAAAGCGAAGGTCGTCGGTTCGAATCCGACAGGGGGCTCTTTCCTGGCGGGGCGCCCCGAGCCACCCCCACCGGGGCGCGCCCCCGGTGCCCGCGGCCCGGGCCACGCGGCCCCCGGCCCCGTGACGTGCGCGGTCTCCCCCCGGCGTGGTTGCGTGTGATCGTCTTCGCGGGGTGGGATGCCGGTATGACCTCTCCGACTCTGTACTTGTTCGGCTCGGCCGCGCCGCCTCTGTTCGACGTGGCCGGAGTGATCGAGGCGGCGCAGGCGGATGGCTGGGACGTGTGCCTCGGGCTGACTCCCACGGCGGCCCGGTGGCTCGACGTGAGTATCGACGGACTGGCCGCGCTCACCGGGCACCCGGTGCGCAGCGACTACGCGCTGCCCGGCGAGCCCGACGCCTGGCCCGAGGCGGACGTCGTCCTCTTCGCCCCCGCGACGTTCAACACCATCAACTCCTGGGCGCTCGGGCTGACGCGGAACTTCGTGGTGGGTGTCGTCGCCGAGGGCATCGGCAGGAACATCCCGACGGTGGCGGTGCCGTGCGTGGACGCCGCGTACGCCCGGCACCGTCAGTTCGACCGCAGCGTCGAGGAGTTGCGCGAGCAGGGGGTCACCGTGCTGTACGGCGAGGGCGGGTTCGTCCCCGGCCCGCCGGGGGCGCCGGTGGACTACCCGTGGGACGCCGCGCTGGCCGCCGTGAAGCACCGGGCCGGGAGGGTGTGACGCCTCCGGCCCGCCGTGCGCGCGGGCCGGAGGCGGGGGTCAGCCGGCCGCCGTCCAGGTCCGGAGCTTCTCGGGGTTGCGTACCGCCCAGAGGCGGCTGATCCGGTCGTCCGTGACGTCGAAGGCCAGGACCGAGACCGTGACGCCGTCCTGTTGGACGACCAGGCCGGGCTGGCCGTTGACCGTGCGCTCCAGGAGCGTCTGGCCCGTGAGCCGCCCGGCGAGGTCCACCAGGTAGCGCGCGACGGCCTCGCCGCCCGCCAGCGGGTGGAGCGCGGCGGCGGCCAGGCCCCCGCCGTCCGCGAGGGCCGTCGCCTCGGGGTGCAGGAGCCCGAGCAGGGCCTCGATGTCCTTGGCCTCCCACGCCTCCTTGAAGTCCCTGACGAGGGCGGCGCGCCGGGCCGTCGGGGCCGCGGGCGCGGCCGACGCGCGCATGCGGCGGCGGGCCGACGACGCGAGCTGCCGGCACGCCGCCGGGGTCCGGCCGACGATCTCGGCGACTTCGGCGAACGAGTAGCGGAAGACGTCGTGCAGGATGAACGCGACGCGCTCGGCCGGGGTCATCGCGTCGAGCACGACGAGGAACGCCATGTTCACCGACTCGTCCAGCGTGACCCGGTCGGCCGGGTCGGCGGGCTCGTCGGACCCGCCGCCGGACAGCCCCGCGGCCCACTCCGCGCGGTCGGGCAGCGGCTCGGGGATCCACTCGCCGACGTAGCGCTCGCGCCGGGCCCTGGCCGAGCGGAGCTGGTCCAGGCAGACCCGGCTGGTCACCCGCGCCAGCCAGGCGCCGGGGACCTCGATGGCCGCCTGCTCCCGCGGCGTCATGGCGTACCAGCGCAAGTAGGCCTCCTGTACGACGTCCTCGGCGTCGGCGAGGGAGCCGAGGAGGCGGTACGCGAGGTTGATCAGGCGGCTCCGCTCGGCCTGGATCGCGGACAGGACGGGGTCGGGGCCGCTGTCCGGCCGCCCGGGACCGTCCTCGTCACTGGAACGAACGTTCTTTACAGCGACGAGGTGGTCCGGCCGTCCGGGCGGGTTCGTGCGGGTCATGGTGGTGGGTCTCCCTCCGCCGGTCCTGCGGGTCGCTGCTGCCGGCATCCATATGACGAGACAGCCGCGCGGAATGTGAGGTCGCGGGCGGTGCGCCTCACATCCCGCGGGGCTGTCCCGTCGAAGTGCCGGGGCGCGTACGGCCGCCCCCCTAGAAACAGCCTCGCCCTTCGGGAGTGATCCATCATGTCCACCGTCCCCAGGCCCGACCAACTCACCGGCGACTACGTCTTCGACACCGCCCGCACCCGCGTCGCGTTCGTCGCCCGGCACACGATGTCCACCAGGGTGCGCGGGCACTTCGCGGAGTTCGCGGGCGGGGCGCGGCTGGACGGCGACGATCCGTCCAGGTCCCGCGCGTGGCTCACCGCCGAGGCGCGGAGCGTGCGGACCGGCAACCGGCTGCGGGACGACCTGGTGTGGGGCAAGTTCCTGGACGGGGCCCGGCACCCGGCCCTCTCCTTCACCTCCACCGAGGTGAGGCGGGTCGACGAGGCCCACTACACGGTCGCCGGTGACCTGGCCGTCCGCGACGTGGTCCGCCAGGTCGTCCTCGACCTCACGCTGACCGGCGGCGGGACCGACGCGGACGGCGGCTCGCACGTCGCCTTCCGCGGTGGCGCCACCATCGACCGCAAGGGCTGGGGCGTGGACTGGAACGCCCTGACCTCGGTCATGGTCGCCCCGCGGGTGCTCCTGGAGCTCGACGTCGTCGCCGTACGGGAGCGCCGCTGACACGTACCGCGTGCGGACCGGAGGGCACCGGGGCCTCAAAGCCCTGGGGAGGGGTCGGATAGATTTCCGGTACTTCGAGTGCCCTCTGCGGTACGTGACGCTTACTGGAGGACGTGTTTCATGGCCGTACGCAAGGCCGGGCGCGTGGCCGCCTCGGTGGCCGCCGCCGCGCTGTTCGGTGCCATGGTCACCGCCTGTGACGACTCGGACGACAGTGGCAGCAGCCCGTTCGACAAGGTGAAGGAGTCCCCTTCGGCCTCCGCGTCCACGTCCGGCCCGCCTCCCCCCTCGTCCGCCGGGGCCTCCGGGGAGACCACCGGGTCCCCCGAGGACGTCCCGGAGGCGAAGGTGCCGCCCGCCTCCGTGAACGACCTGGCGAAGGTGGCCACGAAGGTCGAGGGCGGCGTCATCACCGTGGGCGAGCCGTCGGCCGCGGTCACGGTCACGGTGTACGAGGACCCGCGCTGCCCCTTCTGCAAGAAGTTCGAGGAGGGCGGCGCGCAGGCGCTGGTGCCGAAGGTCGCCGCCGGGAAGGTGAAGGTCGAGTACACGATCGCCTCGTTCCTCGACAACAACACCGGCGGCAACGGCTCCAAGAACGCCGCCAACGCGCTGCGGGCCGCCGTGGAGACGGGCAGGTTCCCGCAGTTCCACTCCGCGCTCTTCACCAACCAGCCCGAGGAGAGCGAGGACGGCTTCACGCCCGCCTTCCTGCTGAAGATCGGCGAGGCGGCGGGGATCGAGGACGCCGCGTTCAAGGACGCGGTGAACCGGAACACGTACAAGGACTGGGTCGGCACGGCCATGCGCGCCTTCGAGAAGGACGGCGCCACCGGGACGCCGACCGTCGAGGTCGACGGCGAGAAGGCCCCCTCCGACTCGCTGTACAGCAAGGACGACTTCGCCGAGGTCCTGCGGAAGGCCGGGGCCTGAGCGCCGCGGCGCTCCAACGCCCGCGCAGACGCGGGAAATTCGGTGGGGCCGCGGGGCCCTGCCGCGTAGGGTCGCCCGCGTGATCGACATCCACGTACCGGACGCACTGGTCAAGTCGCAGCACCTGTACGGAGGCGAGGCGGGACGCGCGTTCATCGCCGCGCTGCCCGCGCGGGCGGTGGAGTTCCTGGAGCGGTGGAAGCTGACGCCGGCCGGGGACTCGATGTACGGCATGGCCTCGCTGGTGCTGCCGGTGGAGCGGGGGGACGGCAGCGCGGCCGTGGTGAAGTTCCAGGCGCTGGACGAGGAGACCGAGGGGGAGCCGGTCGCGCTGCGCGTGTGGGACGGCGACGGCGCGGTCCGGCTGCTCGACCACGACGCCGCGACCGGCACCATGCTCCTGGAACGGGCGCGCCCGGGCGGCGAGTTGTCGCGATTCGCGGAGGCCGGGAAGGATGAGACCCGGCAGGGCGTGCTGGTCCTCGCCGAGCTGCTCGCCCGGCTCACCGCCGGGCCCGCGCCCGCGGGCATGCGCACCCTGGAGGACATCGCGCGGCAGATGCTCGCCGACACCCCGGCCGCCCTGGAGGCGATCGGCGACCGGGCCGACCGGGCGCTCGTGGCGCGCTGCGCGGACGCGGTCCGCGAGGTCGTGGACGAGGCGGGCGACCGCCTGCTGCACTGGGACCTGCACTTCGACAACGTCCTGGCCGCCGACCGCGAGCCGTGGCTGGCCATCGACCCCAAGCCCCTCGCGGGCGACCCGGGCTTCGACCTGTGGCCCGGCCTGAACAACCTCTTCGACCCGGACGACGTGCGCTGGCGCTTCGACGCGATGACCGAGGTCCTCGGCCTCGACCGGGAGCGGGCGCTGGCGTGGACGCTGGGCCGGGTGCTGCAGAACGCGCTGTGGGAGGTCGAGGACGGCCGGCCGCTGCCGGAGGAGGACCTGGTGCTCGCGCGGCGGCTGCTCGGCGACTGAGGCGACCGGGCCCCGCGCGGCCCAGGGACCACGGCCGCGCGCACGCCCTGCGGACCGGGGCCGCCGCGCCCCGCGGCGGCCCGGGAGTTCACGGCCGCGCGCACGCCCTGCGGTACGCACCCGTCGGCGGCTCGTCCTTGACGAGGCCGTCGAATCCGTGGCGCCGGTGCCGGGCGCAGGCCTTCGCCGGCTCGGGCACCGAGCCCCGGTAGTCCACGGCGAACACCGCCTTGCCCGCCTCCACGAAGGGCCGCAGCTCGCCGCACTCGTCGTACTCCACGCACTCCTCGGGCAGCGCCCAGTCGAAGTGGTCCACGAGCCGGGCCGCCGTGCCGGGTTCGTCGTGCCCGTTCTTCAGGCCGACGGACAGGCCGCGGGCGTGCGCCTGCTCCGCCACCTCGCGGTACCAGGAGAGCTGGTCGGCCAGGGGGATGCGGAAGCCCGGGTCGTTGCCGCGCGGATTGTTCTGGTCGGGCTCCACGCCGTCGCAGCCCATGCGGGCGGCCAGGTCGAGGCGGGCCCACACGATGTCCGCGAAGGCGTCGCGGGAGCGCTCGCGGAGGTCGAGCCAGCGCTCGCCCTCCCAGCCGGTGTCCCAGCCGATCACCGAGCCCTCGGCGGGCGCCTCGGGGCGGTTGGGGAGGTCGCGGAGGCGTGCGCGGTGGCCGGGGAAACGGGCCGCGTCGGGCCGGTAGTGCTCGTACGCGCCGGTGTCGACGTAGCAGATCACGACCGGGCGGGGGGTGCGGGCGTGCAGTGCGTCGATCTCCCCGGCGAGCGGGCCGGCCGGCACGTCGATCGTCCGGCCGTCGGCGTAGCGGAGTTCGGAGCCCTCGGGGGCCAGGTCGAAGAGGTCGAGGTCGTACATCTGGTGCCGCCCCGGCAGGGGCGACAGGTCGTACGGCTCGCTGATCTGCCAGTCCCAGGCGGTGACTTCGCCGGGGGCCGGGGACCACCAGGCGGGGTCCTCCGGGCGGTCGGCGTCCTCGCCGCAGCCGGTGAGGAGGGCGGCGAGGACGGCCAGGGCGGCCAGCGCCGCCCGGCTCCTGCTGTTGACCCGCCGTCGGCGGCTGTGGCTTGCTGCGTTCATGATTCGTACCGCCGCACCGGCCGACGTCCCCCTCGTCCACACCATGATCCGTGAACTCGCGGAGTACGAGAAGGCACTCCACGAGGCGCGGGCCACCCAGGAGCAGCTCCACGAGGCGCTGTTCGGCGACCGGCCCGCCGCGTACGCCCACATCGCCGAGGACGACGCGACGGGGGAGCCGGTCGGTTTCGCCCTGTGGTTCCTGAACTTCTCCACCTGGCGCGGGGTGCACGGCATCTACCTGGAGGACCTGTACGTCCGCCCGTCCGCGCGCGGCGGCGGCCACGGCAGGGCGCTGCTGCGGGAGCTCGCGCGGATCTGCGTCGAGCGCGGCTACGAGCGCCTGGAGTGGGCCGTCCTGAACTGGAACGCCCCGTCGATCGCGTTCTACGAGTCCCTCGGCGCGAAGCCGCAGGACGAGTGGACCGTGTACCGGCTGACCGACGGGGCGCTGGCGGCGCTCGGCGGCCCGGGGGCGGGCGCCGGGCGCTGAGCGGTCAGAACTCGTCGCTGGTGTGCGGCAGCAGCTCGGTCCTGAGCGCCGCGTCCAGGGCCGCCGCCACGCCCGGGGTGTGCTCGGTGGCGACCCCGGCCCGGACGAAGGAGGCGACCGTGGCGCCGCCGAGGTACGCCGAGGCCAGGTCCCGCACGTCGAGGGTGAGGTCCGCGGGAGCCTCGGTGGGGTCGTACGCGGCCTCGTACGCCGCCCCGGTGCCGGTGCCGGAGGCGGTGGTCCGCAGGCGGAAGCGGCCGTCGTTGGCCGGGAGCCGGGTGTCGCGGACCTCCAGGACCAGGTCGGCGGGGGCCGCCCAGGAGCGGCCGAGGAGCGCCGCGCGGACGTCGACGAGCCGTACCCGCAGTGCCGGGAAGTGTCCCGTCACCCGGACCTGGTCGCGGTCGCCGGCGAAGTGCAGCAGCGGGTCGTCGAGCGGGCGGCCCCAGGCGCGGACCAGGCCCGTCAGGTCGATCGAGGCCAGATAGCGCCAGAGCGCGGCCGCGCCCTGCGGGGTGTCGGCCTCCAGGTCGTCCAGGCGGATCATGCCGGAGGCGTCGCCGCGGGACTTGGTGCGGTAGATCGCGTACCCGGCGACGGCCTCCGGGTCCTCGCGGGTGCCGAGGACGACCACGCGCGGCGGCGAGAGGTCGTCGTCGTCCTCGTCCTCGGTGACCATCCACTCCTCGCTCCACCAGGCGTCGGTGCGGTGGATGCGGCCCGCGCGGGCGGACCGCGTGCGGTCGTAGTAGTCGGCCAGGAGCTCCGGGGCGGAGGCCGGGTCCACCAGGCGCAGGGGGCCGTCGGCCGGGGTGACGCGCAGCGCCAGCGGGCGCTCGGTGTTGATCTCGACGGTGGTGCCGTACGTGGCCGGGCCGAAGCCGAAGCGGCCGTAGATCGCGTCCTCCGACGCCCACAGCGCCGCCAGCGGGCGGTCCTCGGCGCGGCACCGGCCGAACAGCTCCGCGATCAGGCCGGAGAGCACGCCGCGGCGGCGGTGCGTGGGGGCGACGGAGACGAAGGAGACGCCCGGGCAGGGCAGTTCGCCGCCGGGCACGGAGAGGGTGAAGCGGAAGGCGGCGAGCAGGCCGACGAGCGTCTCCCCGTCGTACGCGCCGACGCGGTCGCAGCCGCGGAGCAGGTCGTGGTGGTGCTTGCGCTTCTCGTCCTCCGGGGTCTCGTGGAAGACCAGGTAGAGGAGGTCGAGGGCGCGGTCCAGGTCGGTGTCCGGGAGGTCGCGGAAGGTGATCGTGGACGGGGCGGGGCTCAGGGGTGCGGAGTCCATGAAACGGACGGTAGTTCGGGTGGGCGGCGGGGGCATCCGGTTTTCGCCGGGGGCGCGGCCCTCGTGGGACGGCCCGCCGCGCCCGTGAGCGCGCTCCGCGCCCGTGAGCGCGCTCCGCGCGCGGGCGCCGGTCAGGGGAGCAGCACCACCTTGCCCGTCGTGGCGCGGGTCTCCAGGGCGCGGTGGGCCTCGGCCGCCCGGGCGAGGGGGAAGGTCTGGACGGCGGGGGTGAAGTACCCGCCCGCGTACGCGTGCAGGGCGGCCAGCTCCAGGGTGCGGATGGGGTTGTCGCCGCCCGCCTTCTCCGTCATGGCGGTGCCCAGCGGATTGATCTGGGTGATGCCGCGCGCGGCCAGCTCCTCGTTCGTCAGGGACACCGGCCCCTTCTTCTCCGACCAGCCGAAGCACAGGTGCGTGCCGCCCGGGCCGAGCAGGTCCACGGCGGTGCGCCCGGCGTCACCCCCCACGCCGTCGAAGACCACGGTCGCGGTGCGGCCGCCGTCGCCGAGGCCCTTCAGGTAGGCGCGCACCTCGTCCGGCCAGGCCGGGTCGGTGTAGTCCACGGCCAGGTCGGCGCCGTTCGCGGCGACGCGGGCGGCCTTGGCGGGGCCGCCCGCGAGGCCGACGACCGTGGCGCCGGCGTGCTTGGCGTACTGCACGAGCAGCGTGCCGATGCCGCCCGCCGCGGCCGGGACGACGACGACCGAGTCGCCGTCGAGCTCGACGAACTGGAGGATGCCCATCGTCGTGCGCCCGGTGCCGATGAGCGCCACCGCCTCGGGGAAGCCGAGCCGGTCGGGCAGTTCGTGCAGCCGGGCCGCCTCGGTGACGGTCAGTTCGGCGTAGCCGCCGGGCGCGAAGCCGATGTGGGCGACGACGCGCTTGCCGAGCCAGGCCGGGTCCACGTCCGCGCCGACGGACTCGACGGTGCCGGCGACCTCGCGGCCCGGGATCGTCGGCAGCTCGGGGAGTGCGGGCGCCGGGCCCCTGTCGCCGCCTCTGATGGCGGTGTCGAGCAGGTGCACCCCGGCGGCGGCCACGGCGACGCGCACCTGGCCCGGGCCCGGTACGGGGTCCTCGACCGTCTCGTACGTGAGGTTCTCGGCGGGGCCGAAGGCGTGCAGGCGGACAGCGTGCATGAGGGGGCTCCTTTCGCTGGTGGGGCCCACTGTTCAACCTCAAGTCCGGTTGAGGTCAAGCGCGGGCCGTCACGCCGTCTCCAGGTCGACCCAGGGCGTGTCCGCGCCGAGGCGGCCGGTGCCGGTCAGGGCGAGCGAGACCGCCTCGATCGCGCTGTTGAAGGAGACCTCGCTGAGCAGCCCGGGCGCCGCCACCTGGTCGCCCGCCAGGAACACACCGTCGCCCCGGTCCACCGCGGGCCGGTCGCGCCAGGTCGTGCCGGGCCGGTCGACGGCGCCGGTGCGGCCGTTCGCCACCGCGGAGCGGCGCCAGGTCACGCGCTCGCGCCAGTCGCGGAAGCCGAGGTCGAGCAGTTCCTCGGCGCGGGCCACGCCGTCGGCCGCCGACTCGTGCGGAGCCAGCGGGAGCTGGCCCTGGATGAGCTGCTCGCCCTCGGGGGCGAGGGTGCGGTCCTGCGCGGTGAACCGCTCGATCCAGCCGGTGCCGTCCAGGTCCGACAGCGCGAACAGGTCGCCGCGTCGGGAGCGCAGCGCCAGGTCGATCAGGGCGGTGCGCCCGCTCTCCCAGGTCAGGCCGTCGTCCTTGAGCAGCCGCCGGGCGGCGTCGAGCGAGGTGGCGACGATGACGGGGCCGCGGCGGGCGTGCTCGTCGAGGTCGTGCACGCGGGACACGGTCTCGACGCGGACGCCGAGGTTCCAGGCGCGGGCGGCCATCCGGTCGACGACCGCGCCCCAGCCGCCGACCGGGTAGTGCGCCTCCGGCGGCAGCTTGGTGGCGCGGCGCAGCCGGGTGTGCACGAAGCGGGCGGACAGCGAGCCCGGGTCGTGGTGGTACAGGGCCACGGCGGTGTAGTGCGCGGCGGCCCGCGCCCCCTCCTCGCCGACCTGGCGGCTCGCCCAGGTCATGAAGTCCTCGTCGACCGGGGCCTGTTCGGGGGAGCGGCGCAGCAGCCGCAGCATGGCCAGGGGCGGGGTGCGGCGCAGCGAGCCGCGGTGGCGCAGCCGCAGCCGGGTGCCTTCGAGGGGCGGCAGCGGGGCGAGGGGGCCGAGCAGGTCCCGCTGCTTGAGCCAGGCCCAGTGGGGGCCGCCGTTGTAGAGGGCGTGCGGTCCGTCGTTCGTACGGTACGTGCCGTCCGCCGTACGGGCGCGGCCGCCGAGCGTGTGGTGCGCCTCGTGCACGGTGACCCGGGCGCCGCCCTCCGCCGCGGCGATGGCGGCGGTGAGCCCGGCGAAGCCGCCGCCGACGACGGTGACGGTGGCGGGGGAGGCGGGCGGGTGCTGACGGATACGGGGGCTGGTGGCGCGGGCCATGGGCGGAGTCCGTTTCTGTCGTCGGTGCTCTCGGTGCTCTCGGTGCTCTCGGTGCTCTCAGTGCTCTCGGTGCTCTCGGTGCGCGGTGCGTGGCTTCCTCTCGTGAGGTACGACGAGCGGGGCGGCGGGGAATGTGACATGGCCGGGCGGGGCGGCGCGGGAGCCGCGGTGGGGCGTGGGAGCCAAGGGGCGGCGCGGGAGCCGCGGGGCGGTGCGGGAGCCGGAGGCGGGGCAGGAGCCGCAGGGCGGGGCGGGAGTCAGGGGGCGGGGCGGGGGGGCTCACCGAGTGGCGCGGTGGGGTGGAGCGCGCATGACACCATCGACCCGTGCTCGACATCGGCTACGCCCTCTCCCGCCGCTTCCCCGACCCCCCGCAGATGGACTACCGCACGGCGGACGTCCGCGCGCTGCGGCACGACCTCTTCTGCGGGGACGTGTACCTGGCCGACACCGAGGCCGACCGGGAGTTGTCCACAGCCTGGGGATGGGTGCCGGTGCTCGACTTCGCGTGGGCGCTGTGCGACATCGTGGAGCTGCTCGACCAGGACCCGCTGGGCAGCAGGGCGGCGCGCCCCCAGCGCGCCGAGCTGGACTTCACCGAGTCCACCGACCGCATGCTCTTCGAGCGGCGCTTCGGCTGGGTCGACATCGACGCCGACTGGCTGGACCCGGGTGAGCCGCCGCTCACGTTCTCCCACGCCGAGCTGCGCCGCGAGGCCCGGGACTTCCTGCACGACGTGGTGGCCGACCTCACCGATCTGCACGAGACCCTGGGCGAGAACCCGGCGGTGTGGACCCTGCTGGCCCGCTACCCCCGCGTGCCCTAGCCGTACGGGGCCCGGGCCGGCGGGCCGCCGGTCACGGCAGCAGGCGCTGCTCCTTGGCCACCGCCACCGCTCCGGCCCGCGTCTCCACGCCGAGCTTGTCGTAGATGCGGCCGAGGTGGGTCTTCACCGTGGCCTCGCTGATGAACAGGGCCCGGGCGATGTCGCGGTTGCCGAGGCCCTGGGCGAGCTGGCCCAGGATGTCGCGCTCGCGGGGGGTGAGGCCGGGGCGGGGCGCGCGCATGCGGGCCATCACGCGGGAGGCGACCGGCGGCGACAGGGCCGTACGCCCCTGGGCGGCGGCGTGGATCGCGGCGAACAGCTCCTCGGGCCGCTCGGCCTTGAGCAGGTAGCCGGTCGCGCCCGCCTCGACGGCGCGGGTGACGTCGGCGTCGGTGTCGTACGTGGTGAGCACCAGGACGTGCGGCGGGCCCCCGGCGGCCGCGGCCGCGATCCGGCGCGTGGCCTCCACGCCGTCCATGCCGGGGCCCAGTTGCAGGTCCATGAGCACCACGTCCGGCCGCAGCTTGGCGGCGAGCGCCACCGCCTCCTCACCGGAGCCCGCCTCGCCGCACACCTCGATGCCGGGGGCGCTGCCGAGCAGGGCGAGCAGCCCGGCGCGTACGACGGCGTGGTCGTCACAGACGAGGAGCCGGGCCGGGGCGGCCGGGGCGTCCGGGGTGCCCGGGGCCTGCGGGTTGCCGGGGGCGCCCGGGCGCGCGGGGGCGGCGTCGTCGGGCCCCGGCGCCGGGGTACGGCCGTCGGCTGCGCTGCTCATCGTGGCTCCTGCCCGGGGGCGTGGTGCTGGTGGTGTCCGTGGTGCGGCGGGGGCGCGGGGGCGCGGTGCTCGTCGTACGCGGGGCCTGCGGCGGGGGTGTGAGGCCGATGGTCCGGCGGGCCTGCCGGGCCGTCGTGCCGGGCGGGTCCCGCGTCCGGCGGACCTGCCGGGTTGCCCTGTCTGCCGTGTGGCGGGTTCGTGTGCCGGGTGGGTCCTTGGGATGGCGGGCCTGCCGGGTCGGCGTGCCTGTCGTGTGCCGGGCCGTCGTGCCGGATGGGGTCCGCGTCCGGTGGGCCCACGGCCTCGTCGGGTGCCGGTCCCGGTCCCGGGCCGGGGCCCGTCCAGGGGATCGCCACCGACAGCACCGTCCCCTCGCCCGGTGCCGACTCCACCGCCAGCGTTCCGCCCAGCTGCGCCGCCCGGGCCCGGATCGCGGGCAGCCCGTGCCCGCGCGCACCCCGTGCGGCCCCCGCCGGGCCCGACCCGCCCGACGCCCCCGGCGAGAAACCGTGGCCGTCGTCCGCGACGTCGAGGACCACCTGGTCGTCCAGGTACGTGAGCGTCACGGCGGCCGTCCGCGCGCCCGCGTGCTCGCGTACGTTGGCGAGCGCGCCCTGGGCGATGCGCAGGAGGGCCGAACGGGCCCGGTCCGCAAGGGCCGCCGGGGCGCCCTCGGCGTGGAACCGTACCGTCAGGCCCGCCCCCGACTCCCGCCGCGCCAGCGCCCGCAGCGCCGTCGGCAGGGCCCGCGCCGGGTCCGGCCCGGCCTCCGCGAGGTCCACGGGCGCCAGGTCCCGCACCAGGCGGCGGGCCTCGGCCAGGCCCCGGTCGGCGATGGACTCGGCGGTGCGGACGTGGGCGCGGGCCGCCGCCGCGTCGGTGTCCCACACCCGCTCCGCCGCCTGGAGCAGCATCCGCTGGCTGGACAGGCCCTGGGCCAGCGTGTCGTGGATCTCCATGGACAGGCGCTGGCGCTCGGCGAGCGTGCCCTCGCGCCGCTCGGTGGCGGCGAGCTCGCGCCGGGTGCGCAGGAGGTCGTCGATGAGGGCGCGCTGCCGCGCCGACTGCCGCTGCATGTGGACGAAGACCGCCGTCGCGACCGCGGCCACGGCGGGCGGCGCGAGGGCCAGGTTCGGGTCGAACCCGTCCGCGAGGCGGAGCTGGGCCGCGACCACGAGGGCGGTGAGGACGGTGACGAGGGCGAGGGCCGCGCGGGTGGGCAGCGTCCTGAGGCCCGTGTAGAACAGCGGCACCGCGCACCACGCGTAGCTGGGCGCGAGGATCACCAGGACGACCCAGACCCCGACCACCGCGCCCAGCCACAGCAGCCGGCGGGGGTCCGGGGTGGCGCCGAGCGCCGGTCCGAGGACGTACAGCAGGGCGAGGACGGCCGACAGGGCGATGATCCACGGCGTACGCGGTTCGCCGGGGTGGCGCAGCAGGAAGCGCGTGAGGGACGCGGTGAGCAGCAGGAAGAACGCGGCGTGCATGACAGCCGCGAGCCACCGCCCGTCACCACCCCCGCCCTCCGGGCCGCCACCGCCGCCCTCCCGGTCCCGCCCGTCCGTGCCGCTGCCCTGGCCGAGGGCGCCACTCCGCACCGCCACACCGGGCACCCGCACCGCCTCCCTCGTACGCGCGTGAACTGGGCAAACACCCTCATTGTGACCCGCCGGGCCGCTCCCGGGGTCAACCGATCGGCTGACCCGGGGGTCGGCCAGACCGCGCGCGGCTGTCAGCCGGTACGCCGACGGGGCGGGCCGTTCCCCGGCCGCAGGATCGAAGCACAGGGCCGGTCCGGGAAGCACGGGGCCGGACCGGCGCCCCCACCGGCCCCCGCCCCCGCCCCGGCCCCCGTCCTCGCACTCACTCGCAGTCGTACGTACTCGTCACCAAGGAGCCCCGCCATGCAGAAGCTCTCGCCGCGTGCCCGCGTCCTCACCGCCGCCGCCGTTCTCGCCACCGTCGGCGCCGGGACGTTCGGCGCGGTGTCCGCCACCGCGGGCACCCCGGACGCCGCCGCCAGGGCCGCCGTCACCGCCGACGCGGGGAACCGGCACCTGACGCAGAGCACGCGCCTCAGCACGGCCGCCGCCACGCGGGCCGCGCAGGCGGCGCTGGACGCCGCGAAGAAGGAGAACCAGCGCGTCACCGTCGCGGTCGTCGACCGCGACGGCAACACGATCGTCACGCTGCGCGGCGACGGCGCGGGCCCGCAGTCGCCCGAGTCCGCCGAGCGCAAGGCCTTCACCGCCGTGTCCTGGAACGCGCCCACCTCCGAGCTGGCCAAGCGCCTGGCGCAGGCGCCGAACCTGAAGGACATCCCCGGCACGCTGTTCCTCGCGGGCGGCGCCCCGGTCACCGCGAAGGGCGCCCCGGTCGCGGGCATCGGCGTGGCGGGCGCGCCGAGCGGGGACCTGGACGAGAAGTTCGCCAAGGCGGGCGTGGCGGCGCTGAACCGCTGACCCGGCGCGGCCCGCGGCCCGGGCGCCCCACCCGGGCCGCACCCCGCCCGGGGCACCCCACCCGGGGCCCGCGCCCCACCCGGGGCCCGCGCCCCACCCGGGCCCCCGCGCCCCACCCGGCCGGAGGGACCGGTGGCCATAGGATCACCGAGGTGAACTACCGAGCCACCGCCCCCCTGACCAAGGGGCCCCGCCGCACCCCCCTCGCGCTGCTGTGCGCCGCCACCCTCGCCACCGCGCTCACCGCGTGCACGGGCGGCGGCGTGCAGGGCACCCCCGGTGCCGCGGGCGTCCGCGACCCGTACTTCCCGAAACTCGGCAACGGCGGCTACGACGTCCGGCACTACGGCCTGAAGCTCGGTTACGACCCCGCCTCCCGCCACCTCACCGGCACCGCGGAGATCACCGCGCGCGCCGCCAAGAACCTCAGCGCCTTCAACCTCGACCTCAAGGGCCTGGACGTGCGGTCCGTGACCGTCGAGGGCAGGAAGGCCCGCTTCCAGCGCGCGGGCGACGAGCTGACCGTGCGCCCCCACGACGACCTCGACCGCGGCGAGACGTTCCGCGTGACCGTGCGCTACTCCGGCACCCCGCGGACGGTCACGGACGCCGACGGCTCCGAGGAGGGCTGGCTCCCGGCGGACGACAGCGCGCTCGCCACCGGCCAGCCCACCGGCTCGACGGCGTGGTTCCCCGGCAACCACCACCCGAGCGACAAGGCCTCGTACGACATCGAGGTCACCGTCCCCAAGGGCCTCAAGGCGCTCTCCAACGGCGAGCTGACGCGGCAGACCACCTCCGGCGGCCGCACCACCTTCGCCTGGCGCAACGCCGAGCCGATGGCCTCCTACCTGGCGACCGTGGTCGTCGGCGACTACGACCTCAAGACGTCGACCACGCCCGGCAAGCACGGCGTCCCCGTCCTCACGGCGATCGACCCGACGCTGCCGGAGAAGCAGTACGACCGGACCGAGAAGGTCCTCGCCGACATCCCCGACATCATGGAGTGGGCGGAGACCAACTTCGGCGCCTACCCCTTCTCCTCCACCGGCGCCGTCGTCGACGGCCGCTCCGGCCTCGACTACGCCCTGGAGACCCAGACCAAACCGCTGTTCCCCGTCGGGCAGGCCGACACCACCACGCTCGTCCACGAACTGGCCCACCAGTGGTTCGGCAACTCCGTCACGCCCAAGACGTGGCAGGACATGTGGCTCAACGAGGGGTTCGCGACGTTCGCCGAGTGGCTGTACGAGGAGGACAACGGCGGCGACACGGTCGAGGAGACCGTCGACGCCCTCTACGACGGCGAGCTGTACGAGAACGAGGAGGCCAACGAGGCGGTCTGGGCCTTCCCGCCCGCCAAGCAGCCCGACGCCGCGAGCATTTCCGACGACCCCGTCTACGAACGCGGCGCCATGGTCATCCAGAAGATCCGTGAGACCGTCGGCGACGACGCGTTCTACGAGATCGTGCAGGGCTGGACCGAGACGTACCGGCACCGCAACGCGAACACCAAGGACTTCACCGCGTACGTGGAGAAGCAGGCGGGCGACGACGAGACGCGCGCGGAGCTGCGGGGGGTGTGGTCGGACTGGCTGTACGGCGAGGGCAAGCCGGACGAGCGGTGACGTCCGCCGGTCACAAGGGGTCGTGGCACAGGGGCTCGCGTCACACGGGCTCGCGTCACAGGGGCTTGCGCAGCACCGCGCAGGGGCGGCCGTGTTGCAGGTCCGCGCGCCGGTCGAGGCGTTCGTAGCCGAGCGAGGTCCAGAAGGCGAGTCCCTGGGGGTTGTTCTCCAGGACGGCGAGGCGCAGGCCCGTGCGGCCCGCGGCGCGGAAGCGCTCCTCGACGGCCGCCGCCACCCGGCGGCCCCACCCGGCCCGGTGGACCCGCGCGTCCACGAGGAGCAGACCGATCCACGGGTCGGGGTCGTCGGCCCGGGCGGGGTGGCGGTCGAGCGTCACGGCGACGGCGACGAGCCGCCCCTCGGACCGGGCGAGCAGCACCCGCGCGCCCGGCGTGGCGAGTTCGTCGGCGAGCGCGGCGGCGACCTGCTCGGTGCGGATGGCGCCGGGGTCGGGGAAGTCGCCGCTGAGCGCGAAGAAGGCGTGGTTCGAGGCGTAGAGCGCGGTCAGCTCGGTGAGCAGCGGGCCGGGCAGATCGCCGTCGTCGGCCGGGACGAGGGGCTCCAGGAACATGGGCCGAGGCTAGTCGGGACGACCGGTTCCCCCGGCTGCGGGAGCGAGGACGGCCGCGGGTGTCGGGCCGAACGGGGCCGACCCGTGTCCTGGCGGGCGGGTCTGGTGCTGCCTTGGCGGGCGGGTCCGGCCGGGGTCCGGTGGGTGGGTCCGGTGGGTTCTTGCCCGGCGCGGGCCCAGCCGAGTCCCAATGGGCGGGTCCGGTGCCCTTGGCGGGCGGTCCCAGCCGGGTTCCGGTGGACGGATCCGCCGGAACCCGTGCCGCTGCGCCCGCAAGGCGGGGCCCGCCCGCCCGGAACCCGGGCGTCGGTGGGTGCGGCCACACCCCGCGGGCGGAGCCCGGCCGGACTCAGCCCGCGTCAGGCCGGCCGGGTCCGCTCGCGTCCGTACGGTCGGCACCGGGCCCGCCGGGGCCCGCCCCGGACTCACCGGGGCCCAGGTCGCCGGGCCCGCCGGAGCCCGATTCGGGTCTGCCGGGGCCCAGGTCGCCGGGCCCGCCGGGGTCCGACTCAGGCTCGCCGCGGTCCAGGGTGCCGGGCCCGGCAGAGCCCCCGTCCCGGCTCGCACGCCACTCCGTGTACGCCGACAGCTCAGGCTGCCCACCACGCCGACGTACGCCGCGAGCCAGAAGTCGACGGATCCGCCCGAGTCCACCACCTCGTCCACGAACAGCACGGTGACCACGGCGAGCAGCAGCAGCGAGCCGTACGCCTTGCGGCGGGCCGCGCGCTGCTCCCTGCGGGGGCCGTCGGCGAGCCGGAGGGCGTAGACCTCCACGTCGCCGAAGACGTCGGCGGCCCGGTCGCCGGGCGGCCCGGCGGCCAGGTGCTGGCGGGCCTCGCGCACATGGCCGCGCGCCTCCGCCGCCGTCATGCCGTGCCGCCCGCGCAGCAGCCCGTCGAGCCGGGCGAACCACGCGTCGTCACCGCCCGTCGGCGGGCGCACCGCGAACCACCGGTCGACCACGCGCTCAGGGACGGCGAAGGCCCCCACGACGCACGCCACGCACCCGGCCAGCAGGACCGGCACGGGCACGCTGACCAGCCGCCCCTCGGGCACGGCCACACTCACCCCGGCACCGGCCGCGACGACGGCGGGCACCCCGGCGACGAAGGCGTACGCCCCCTTGAGCCGCCCGGCGGACCGCGCCGCGACGGCCACGGCGACGAGGCCGACGGCGGCGACGACGGTGCCGAAGAACGCGATGCCCGGCCGGCTCACGTCGACCCACAGCCCGCCCTCCACCCAGACCAGGACGGACAGGACTGCGCCGGCCGCCCCGAGCGTGCCGAACGCGGCGAGCAGCCGCCCGCCCGGCGTCAGGCCGTGGGTGTCGGTCCGCGCCCGGTGCTCCTCGCCGATCCGCTCCTCGGCGACGGCCCGCGCGTACGCCTCCGGCGCGCCGAAGAGGTCCCGGGCGGGACGCCCCTCCTCGCGCACCAGCTCGTGCACCTCGGCGAGGACGTCGTCGGCGAGCCCGGCGGGCGCGTCGTGGTCGAACGCGAGGTGCGCCTCCACGGTCGCCGCCCAGTCGGCGTCCTTCTCGCGGTCCCAACGGAGCCCGCGCTTCCGGGATGCCCGCTGCGCTGTGGTCACGGCTGCTCCTCACCCCCCGCACCCTCGGCCAGGGCGGCGACCGTGGCGGTGAAGGCGTGCCACGCGGCCCGCTCCGCCCGCAGCTGCTGCCGCCCGGCCTCGGTGATCCGGTAGTACTTGCGCCCGGGTCCGCCTTCCCCCGCGCCCCACTCGATCACCACGGCGCCCTCCTCTTCGAGGCGGCTCAGGGCGGGGTAGAGGGCGGCGGGCCTGACGCCGGTGAGGCCCGCGTCGGCGAGACGGCTGAGCAGGGCGTACCCGTAACTCTTGGCCTCGCCGTCGAGGAGCCCAAGGAGGCAGAGCGGCAGGGCAGCCCGGGTCCAGGCCGGGGCCCCGTGGGCCGCCGCGTGGGGGGCCGGGTGTGATGCCACGGCGTCACTCCTCCGCTTCACCGACTATTACGGAATCCAGAATAGTAGGGAACGACGACACCAAGGAGGCCGGGAGGCCAGGAGGCCGAGAAATCGAGAAGCCGAGAAGTCGAGAAGCTGGGAAACAGCGCAGCCGGGGAACCGCGCAGCCGGGAAACCGCAAAGCGCGCCTCCCCCGCGCCGTCAGGGACGGGAGGGAAGACGCGCTACGGACGCGGGAGAAGGCACGCTGCGGACGCGAGGGAGGACGCGCTACGGACGCACGAGAAGCCGCGCCACGGCCGCGAGGGAAAGACGCGCCGCGGACGCCGGAAGGCCCGGTGGCCTCAGAGGCCGAACTCCTGCGGCGACACGCCGAGCGCCGCGCACGCCTCCCGCAGGACCTGCTCCTCGGCCGGGGCCACGTACCCGTCCGCGCCGGCGACGACGAAGCCGGTCTGCACGACCGCGCGGGCCTCGGCGGGCTTCTTCGCGGCCTTGGCGATCTCCTGCATCGCCTCCGCCTTGCCCTGCTGGAAGTTGACGGCCAGCACGTCGACGTGCTTGTTGAACCGCTGCCGGAGCTGGTCCGGCGGGAAGTTCTGCAGGACGTCGTTCTGCAGAATCAGGGACTCCACGTGCTGGCGCTCGGCCGGGTCGACGGTGCCGTCGGCCGCGGCCACCAGGGCGCACATCGCCATGCTCGCGTCGCGGTAGGCCCCGCTCTTCAGCTCCGACTTCAGCGACGTGAGCTGGGACTTGAGCAGGCCCACGAGCTGGGCCTTCGACCCCTTCGACCCACCGCCCGGCGCGCCGTGCCCGCTCCCCGGCGCACCGTGCCCGCCGGAGCTCCGCCCGCCCTGCGCGTGCTGGAGGTTCTTGGCCTGGTCTTTGATCCGGTCCCACATAGCCATCCGTGCCACCTCGGCTTCTGCCTGTGTCTCGTCGTCCGTCGGCCGTGCGCGTGCGCACGTCGTGCGCGTTCGCACGTCGTGCTGGCAACGCCGCCCGGCCCCGCGGAAGTTCCCCTTCCGCGCCATCGCCCCCGTACGGACGTATGAGCCGTACGGACGTACGGACCGTACTGGACGTACGGCCCCCGCCCGCCGCGAACGTCGTGCCCGCGTACACGAAGGCCCCGGCCGGCGGCGTGCCGGCCGGGGCCCGCCGGGCTGCTGCCCGGCGCCGTCTCAGACGTTGACGCCGAAGTCCTGGGCGATGCCGACCAGGCCCGAGGCGTACCCCTGGCCGACGGCGCGGAACTTCCACTCCGCGCCGTTGCGGTACAGCTCGCCGAAGACCATGGCGGTCTCCGTGGCGGCGTCCTCCGAGAGGTCGTAGCGGGCGATCTCGGCGCCGCCGGCCTGGTTCACGATGCGGATGTACGCGTTGCGGACCTGGCCGAAGTTCTGCGAGCGGTTCTCCGCGTCGTAGATCGAGACCGGGAAGACGATCTTCTCGATCTCGGCGGGCAGACCGGCGAGGTTGACGTTGATCTGCTCGTCGTCGCCCTCGCCCTGGCCGGTGAGGTTGTCACCGGTGTGGGCGATGGTCTGGTCCGGCGTGGCCTTGTTGTTGAAGAAGACGAAGTGCTGGTCCGAGTAGACCTTGCCCTGCGCGTTCACCGCGATCGCGGAGGCGTCCAGGTCGAAGTCGGTACCCGTGGTGGTGCGGACGTCCCAGCCGAGGCCGACCGTGACGGCGGTCAGGCCCGGTGCCTCCTTGGTGAGGGAGACGTTGCCGCCCTTGGACAGGCTTACAGCCATTGTGGGGAGTCCCTTCCTAGTCGCCTTGCATTCCGGCTCCGCTCTGGGGGCGAAGCTACCGGCACCCTTATGAACGCCGACGGGGGTACCGAAGGTTCCACATGCCGTCCCCGTTCTTTACGTTCTTTACCGTGGTGTGTCGGGGGTGGCGGAAAACCGGTGTCGCCCGCCGCGCGGGCGCGGGATCATAGGACCCATGTCCGGTCGCGAACACGTCATCCGCGGCTCGGTCTCCCTGCCGGAGGCCGAGCTCATGTGGCGTTTCTCGCGGTCCTCCGGGCCCGGCGGGCAGCACGTCAACACCAGCGACTCGCAGGTCGAGCTGCGCTTCGACCTGGCGCGAACGGACGCCCTGCCCGAGGTGTGGAAGCAGCGGGCCCTGGAGCGGCTCGCGTCCCGGCTCGTCGACGGCGTGCTCAGCGTCCGGGCAAGCGAGCACCGCTCCCAGTGGCGCAACCGCGAGGCGGCGGCCGTCCGGCTCGCCGCGCTGCTCGCGGAGGCCACCGCGCCGCCGCCCAAACCGCGGCGGCCCACGCGGATCCCGCGCGGGATCAACGAGCGGCGGCTGCGGGAGAAGAAGCGGCGCGCGGAGACCAAGCAGGGCCGCGGCCGCAAGGACTGGCAGTAGCGCCCACCGCCCCGCCCTAGCCGAGCTGCCGGTACCGCCCCCGGAAGTACAGCAGCGGCCCGCCCTCGGTGCTCGGCAGTTCGGCCGTCAGGACGCGGCCGATCACCAGCGTGTGGTCGCCCGCCGCCACCGTCTGCTCCGTACGGCACTCCAGGGTGGCCAGGGCGCCGCCCACCAGCGGCGCGCCGGACTCCCGGCCGCGTACGTACGGGATGTCCGCGAACAGCAGCCGGTCGCTGACGCGGCCCTTCATGGCGAAGCGGCCCGCGATGTGGCGCTGGCTCCCGGCGAGGACCGACACCGCCCACAGGGGCTGCTCGACGAGCAGGTCGTCCATGCGGGAGCCCGTGCGCAGGCTCACCATGACCAGGGGCGGGTCCAGGGAGACCGACAGGAACGCGGTGGCCGTCATGCCCACGTCCTCGCCGGCCGGCGCCGCGGGGTCGTCCGGATCCAGCGGGGGCTCGTGCGCCGTCACCAGGACCACGCCCGCGGCCAGGCGGGACATGGCGGCGCGGAACTCGTCGTTGCTCACCCCCACAGGATGAGGGGTGGACGAGACCGGCGGGGTCTGTGTGCTCAGGGACGGATCGGCAACCACACGGCTGACGCTAGCCGTGGAGCAACACCGTCCGCATCGGCCCCGGGGCCGAGACGGGACCTAGGGCGGGACCTAGGACCCCCGCGCGCCCCCGGCAACCGCTCCCGGACGCCCCATTAGCTCAATGGACCCTCAAATTCCGGACCCAAACCGGCCTTCCCACCTGTGACTTGAGTCACAGGGCCCATATTTTGTTGACCCTGTGTACCGAGTGGGCAGCTCGCTGTGATTCAGTGACCGTGGCCGTCAGACAGACGCTGAGGGCACGGAAGTACAGCACCGTGCGGAGAAGTACAAAGAGGTACGAGCCGTACGAAGCGGGAAGAGTCACGAAGAGTCAGCGATCAACGGACACTGAGGACGCTGCGGATCCTGGAGTTGCTGTCGAGGTCTCGGGGAGAGCGAGCATGGAGACCGAGTCGGAGCCGTACGTCCGTCTTGCGACCCTGCGGCAGCTCCATCAGGTGGTGGCGGACCTCAACACGGCCCGCAGCCTCGCGGACACGCTGCAGACCGTCGCCGACGGCGTGGTGAACGGCCTGGGCTATGAGCTGGCGTGCGTCAACCTCGTGCGCCCGGACGGCGACCTGGTCGTCGCCGCCTTCGCGGGCAACCCCGCCGCCGAGGCCCTCATCACCGGCCGGGTCGGCTCCCGCGAGTCCTGGGACCGGCGGCTGAGCATGGGCGAGGCCTGGGGCGCCCTGCGCTTCATCCCGCACACCGAGGGCTGGGTCCTCGACGACGACGTGCCGCAGTGGTACACCGAGGGCCCCGAGCCGCGCTTCGAGGACGAGTGGCACCCCTCCGACCGGCTCTTCGCGCCCATGTACGCCACCGGCGCCTCCGGCGGCGAACTGCTCGGCGTGATCTCCGTGGACCGGCCGCGCAACGGCCGCAGGCCCGGCGCCTGGGGCCGCGAGGCCCTGCAGATGTACGCCTTCCAGGCCGCCATCGCCATCAGCAACGCCCGCCTGCGCGCCAACATGCAGCGGGCCCTGGTGCGCCTGGAGCGCGAGCAGCAGGCGCTGCGGGCCAGCGAGGAGTCCTTCCGGCAGGCCTTCGAGTACGCGCCGAGCGGCATGGCCATCGCCGAGATGGGCGGCGACCAGCACGGCCGCATCCTGCGCACCAACGACGCGCTCTGCCGCCTCCTCGGCCGCCCGGCCTCCCAGATGCGGCGCTACTCCTTCTCCGACCTGGTCCACCCCGAGGACATCGGCACCCTGCTCCGGACCTCCGCCGAGGGCGGCCGGGCCGAGCTGCGCTTCGGCCGCCGCGACGGCACGTACGTCTGGGTCTCGCTGCGCAACTCGGTCGTCGCGGACGCCGCGGACGGGCCCCGGTTCCTGCTCACGCACGTCGAGGACATCGAGGAGCGCAAGCGGCGCGAGCTCCAGCTCGCCCACCGCGCCTCGCACGACTCGCTCACCGGCCTGCCCAACTCCGCCGAGCTGCGCGCCCGCCTCAGCGCCCGTCTCTGTCGCCGGCCGCACGCGGGCCAGCCGTCCCCGGTGGACTCGCTCGACGCGGCCTACGACCACAGCGGGCTGTACGCCGCCGGTCACGCGACCGGCCACGTGAACGGCCACGGGCACGCCCCGGTGCCCGGCCCCCACGGGGACTACGACCACCATGTGCACACCGTCGCCCCGCCCGACGACCACGAGGCCGACGACGGCACGAAGGGGCTCGCCGTCCTCTTCTGCGACCTCGACGGCTTCAAGTCCATCAACGACCGCTTCGGGCACCACACCGGCGACGCCGTCCTCATCGAGGTCGCCCGGCGGCTCACCAGCGGCGTACGGGACGGCGACACCGTGGCGCGGCTCGGCGGCGACGAGTTCGTGGTCCTCGCCGACGGGCTCGGCCGGGCCGACGCGCAGGACCTCGCGGTGCGGCTGCGGAACGCGATCATCCCGCCGATCCGGGTCGAGGGCCGCGCGGTGCGCGTGGGCGCCAGCTTCGGCATCGGCTGGGCACACTGCGGCATGTCGGCGGACGAGGTGTTGCACTCCGCCGACCAGCGGATGTACGTCGAGAAACGTTCCCGTGCCAAGCAGCACCGACGGGCCGGGTGACCCCCGGCCGGGGAACTGGCGGACGGCGACAGCATCTTGGGTGGTCTTCCGGAACGGGTAGGCTCGCCCGCATCCGCGATGCGAGGGAGTGACCTGCGAATGACGCCCGGCAACAACGGCGAGCAGACGCCGAGCGCGCCACAGGGCGACGACGACCCCTTCGGCTATCTGTACGCCGACGGCCAGGCGTCCGGCGCGGCGCCGCCCTCCGGCGGCGGCTACGGCTACCCCGGACCCCGGTCCTCGTACCACCAGGTGCGCGCGGTGGGCGAGCGGCAGTACGGGCAGCAGGCGCAGCGGCCGCAGTCGGGCTACGGCTACCCGCCGCAGGCGCCCGCGGCCCCGTCCGGCTACGGCTACCCCCCGCAGCAGCAGGGCCACGGCGTGCCCAGCGCCCACTACGCCGCCCCCGAGGCGCAGCCGGGCGTCACCGCCCCCATCCGCCAGGCGCCGCCCGCGCCCCCGGCGGGCCGCCGCGGTCCCAACACCAAGGGCCTGCTGATCGGCGCCGTCGCGGTCGTCGCCGTGGTGGCGCTCGGCATCGGCGCGGCCATGCTGACCGGCCCGGACGACGACGGCGACGACGACAAGGCGGGCCCCGCCACGCGCCAGAGCGAGTCCGCCGAGCCGACCCCCGGCCCGACCAAGAAGAAGGACAAGCCTGACAAGAAGGTCGACCTCCCCGAGACCGAGGCCAAGGCCCTCAAGCTGGAGGGCGGCACCACGACGGCCTCCGACGTCGCGGGCGCCGAGTCCTCCGGCGGGGTGTACGTCGCCGGGTTCGACAAGGTCGGGGCGCGGGTCACGTGGACCGTCCACGGGGTGCCCAAGAGCGGCACGTACAAGCTGTGGGTGACGTACGGGGTGCCCGGCGAGGACGCGGACGCCACGGTCGTCGTCAACGGCACCAAGGAGTCCCGCCCGCTGCGGATGGACAACTTCGCCCGCGCCCCGAAGGGCGACTGGGCGAAGGGCTGGACGTCGACGTGGGCGCTGGTGCGGCTCAACAAGGGCACCAATACGCTCTCGCTGGCGTGCGAGGAGGGCAACCACTGCGGCGCCAACCTCGACCAGTTCCGCCTGGCCAAGGGCTGACCGGGGCTGCCGCCCCGGGCCCCTGGACGTTCCCCCACCCGCCCGCCCTTTCATCGGCCTGGCGGCCTCGTCCTCAAGCGCCGGACGGGCTGGAACCAGCCCGTCCGG
>NZ_JASCXL010000130.1:0-27053 GCF_030010595.1 Streptomyces sp. CC224B
CCCCCCCCCCCCCCCCCCGCCCCCCCCCCCCCCCCCCCCCCCCCCCCCCCCCCCCCGGGGGGGGGCCCCCCCCCCCCGGGGGGTGGCCCGGCGACGGCGCGTCAGGCGGCCGGGCTCGCGACGCCGCTGTGGACCCAGTCCTGTCCCTTGCGGACCGCGCGGTCGAGCCGCAGGGCCGCGCGCGTCGCGGCGTCGTACGCCTGGCGCACCGGCTTCAGCCGCTCCAGGCGGGGCGCCAGCGCGGACAGGGTGATGCTCAGGGCGACCCCGGCCCAGGCCAGTGGCCCCAGCGGGGTGCAGCCGAAGAAGTGGCTGACCCCCGGCGTCTGCACCAGCGCGGCGAGCACCGCGGCCGAGCCCAGGGCCGTCGCCCACACCAGCGGGCTGTGGCGGCGGCCCATCAGGGTCTGCACGAGCTGGGCCCCCACCACACCGCACAGCGCCATGGTGCTGGACCGCCGCTCCGTGCCCGGGGTGAACCGGCCGAACAGATACGCCGTGACCGCGCCCAGGCACGTGGTGACGCCGCGGCGGCGGATGTTCCGCAGCAGCGGCGCGCCCAGCACGCCGGTGTCCATGGGGGCCGTGTCGACGTGCTCCCCGGTGGCGGGGTCGTCGCTCGGGGTCACGGCGACGGCCATGGCCGGGAACATGTCGGTCAGCAGGTTCACCAGCAGCAGTTGCCGCGTCGACAGCGGCGAGGAGCCGGACAGGAGCGTGCCGAGCACGCTGAACCCGACCTCTCCGGCGTTGCCCCCGATCAGGATGGAGACGGCGTCGGCGACGCTGCGCCACAGGGCCCGCGCCTCGGCGACGGCGTCGACGAGGACCGACAGGTCGCTGCGGGTCAGGACGATGTCGGCGGCGTTGCGGGCCGCGGCCGAACCGCGGGCCGCGATGCCGACGCCGACGTCGGCGGCCCGGATGGCGGCGGCGTCGTTGGCCCCGTCGCCGGTCATCGCGACGACGCGGCCCGCCTCCTGGAGCGACTCGACCACCTGGAGCTTCTGCTCGGGCGCGACGCGCGCGATCACGCCCGCGTCCCGCAGGGCGCGGGTGCGGGCCGCACGGTCCATGGCGAGCAGGTCGTCGCCGGTGACCACCTGGGTCTCCTCCGGCCACCCCAGTTGCACGGCGATGGCGTGCGCGGTCTGCGGGTGGTCGCCGGTCAGCATCACCGGCACCACACCGGCGCGGCGCAGTCCGGCGAGCAGCGGCGCGGACGTGTCGCGCGGAGCGTCGGCGAGGGCGAGCAGACCGACGAGCTCCAGGCCGTCAGGGGCCTCGTCGAGCACCGTGTCGGCCGCGGTGGTCGTGACGGTGCGCCGGGCGAGGGCCAGGACCCGCAGCCCCTCCCCCGCCAGGGACTTGACGGTCTCGCTCACCCGGTCCGGCACGTCCCGGCAGGCGGGCAGCACGACTTCCGGTGCGCCCTTGAGGACCAGCAGGTGCCGCTCGCCGTCCCCGGCGCGGCCGACGGCGGCGGCGTACCCGCGGCTGGCCTCGAAGGGCAGCTCGGCGACCGGCGTCCAGTCGTCGGACGGCGCCACGGCCAGGACGGCCTCGTCGGTGGCGTGCGCGGGCCGGCCGCGGTGGCCGTTGCCGGGCTGGGGGCAGGCGCGGGCCGCGAGGCGCAGCGCGTCCGTGGCGCTCTCGGAGTCCGGCGTCAGGGTGGTGCCGTCGGCCATGACGAGGCGGACCAGACGCAGCCGGTTCTCGGTGAGGGTGCCGGTCTTGTCGAAGCACACCGTGTCCACGCGGCCGAGCGCTTCCAGGGTGCGCGGGCTGCGCACCAGCACGCCGTGCCGGGAGAGCCTGCGGGCCGCGGCCATCTGGGCGACGGTCGCCACCAGGGGCAGGCCCTCGGGCACGGCGGCGACGGCGACGGCCACTCCCCCGCTGACGGCCTGGCGGACCGGGCTGCCGCGCAGCAGCGAGAGGCCGGTGACCGCGGCGCCTCCGGCGAGGGTCACCGGCAGCGCCTTGCGGGTGAGTTCCTGCAGCCGCGCCTGGACCCCGGCGGGCGGTGGGGTGCGGGCGGCGAGGGACACGGCGCGCCCGGCCTCGGTCTGCTCCCCGGTGCCCACGACCAGGGCGGTGGCCTCCCCGGCGACGACGGTGGTGCCCTCGAAGACCATGCAGCAGCGCTGGGCGAGCGAGGCGTCCGGGGTCGGGGCCGGGTCCTTGGCGACCGGCAGGGACTCGCCGGTCAGCGCGGACTCGTCGACCTCCAGGCCGTCCGCATCGACGAGCCGCGCGTCGGCGGGCACGACGTCACCGGCGGCGAGCCTGATCTCGTCGCCGGGCTTGAGCCGGGCGGCGTCGACCGTCACCGGCCGCGCACCCCCCTTGACCTTGTGGGCCTTGGCCTTCTGCCCGGCCGCGAGCCCGGCGAGGGCGCGTTCGGCGCGCAGCCGCTGCAGGCCGCCCGCCGTGGCGTTCAGGTCCATGGCGCCGAGCACGAGCAGCGCGTCCACCACCGAGCCGAGCAGCGCGGAGGCGGCGGCGCCGGTGGCGAGGACCGGCGTCAGCGGGTCGTCCAGCTCCCGGCGGATCGCGTCCGCGGCCTGGACGGTCCACCGCACCGGCGCGAGGGCGGGTGTGCGCGCCACCTCCCGGGCCCTCTCCCCGATCCGGGTGGCGGCGCGGGCGGCCGGGCCGCCCTCCTCCCGCACCCCGGCCTGCCGCAGGCGCTCGCGCACCTCGGCGGACTCCAGCTCGTGCCAGGCCACGCGGGGGCGCGGCCGGGGCGGGCGGGCCAGCGCGGGGGTGAGCGCGGCCCGCCAGCCGAACAGCAGGGCCGCGGTGGCGGCGAGGTTCACCGGCGCGTGCCGGGAGCCCGGCAGGCGGCGCCAGCTCACCTGGGCGCCGCCGCCACTGGCGACGAGGAGCCCGGAGAGCGCGGCCCCGGCCCGGGCGAGCGCCTGGGACCTGCGGCCGGCCTGCCGGGCCGCGGGGATAGCGGTGAGCACGCGCCACACGTCCGCGAGGCCGTTCCGTACGACGACGTCGGCGCCCCAGACCACGGCGGACTCGCGGTCCACGCAGGCGACGGCCACGTCACCGGCGAGCAGGCCGTCGAGGATGCCGGCGGCCCGCTCGTCGAGCTCGCGCGCACACTCGGCGCCGCCCGTGCCGCCTGTGCCGCCCGTGACGCCTGTGCCGTTCGCGCCGTCTGTGCCGTTCGCGCCGTCTGTGCCGTCCGTGCCGTCCGGTGTCGCGCCGGGGCCGCCGGACGTGGCGTACGGCGTCCCGGCGCGGGCTGTGCCGTCGGCGGGGTCCGCGGTGGGTCCCGTGCCGGGTGCGGCGGCGGAGGCCGGTATGCGCGCCACCGTCACGACGACGCGGTCGTCGTCGCGCAGCGTGCGCACGATGTCCCCGAACGCGCGGCCCGGCGGGGCGACTTCGTCGGCGAGGGTGGCCGTGTCGCCGAGGGCGGGGTCGTCCGTCATCACCACGTACAGGCCGGCGTCGCGGGCCGCGTGCAGGACCCCTTCGACGCGTGCGTCGAGGCACTCCTCGCCGGGGCGGCGCAGGGCGCCGGAGTGCAGCACGAGGGTGTCGGCGAGTTCCAGCTGGCGCATGCGTTCGCTGTCGCGGACGAGGATGCCGGCGCGGGCCAGGAGGGTGCCGAGCGCCGCGTTGAAGGCGGCGGGCCCGTACCGGGCCGCCTTCGGGGACCCGGCGAGCACGGCCTCCGCGGCCTCTTCGGCGTTGTGCCGCAGCAGCAGCGTCGCGGCGGCACCCGCCAGGCTGCCCGCGGCGGACGTGGCGGCGTACTCCTGGGCGGGGGTGACGCGCCGCTCGGGCCGGGACGCGGGCACACAGGTGACGCTGTCGCGCCCGGTCGCGCAGAAGTCGTCGTGCAGCGACTCGAACAGGGCGGCCCGTGCCACGGCCTCCGTGAGCTGCCCGGCGCGCAGGACGCCGTCGAGCACCAGGGCGACGGGGGACTGCCCGGCGCCGTGGGCGGCGGCGTTCGCCGCGGCCAGCGCCAGGTCCGTCCCGGTGGGGCCGAGCCGCTCGCGCAGCGCCTCCCGCAGCCGGGGGTTCTCGCGCAGCAGCGTCACGGCGGCCGTGACGACCCGGGGCGACCGGGGCAGCCGCAGCATCCAGCCGGTGAGCGCGCCCGCGGTGCCGGCGACGTCGAAGGCGAGCGCGGCGGCGGCGTCCCGCACCCCGCGCGGGTCGCCGGGGTGCGTGAACTCCTCCACGGAGTCGTCGACCCCCGGCTCCAGACCGAAGCGGGCCGCGAGGCGCGCCGCCTTCCGCTCCACGCCGTCGGTGAGTTCGTCCTCGGCGACCGTCACCACGAGGCGGGACAGGCCGCCGTCCCAGTAGGCGGCGACCACCTCGGGGTGCTGCTCCAGGGCGGCGGCCACCTTGCGGGCGAGCGCGGCGGTGCCGCCCGACGGTGCCGGGCGGTCGGCGGCGGGGCGCAGCGGCAGGTGGACGTGCTGGTCGGCCCGCCACTTGGTGCCGCCGCGGACGGCGTTGCGGGCGACGTGGCCCACGCGCCGGGCGGAGCCCCACACGGAGTCGGCGCCGTGGACGGTGCCCTTGGCGGCCCTGGCCGCCGCACCGGCGGCGGCGCCCACCGCAGCGGGCGCCGCCTCAAGGGGTGTCAGCAGATTCAGCACTACGCACCACCCATGTCACCGGTCCTCGTCCGCCCGGTCCCGCGTGGTCGCCCTCCGCCGCGGGCCGGCGCCGCCGTCCGCCGGCGCCGGGCGGTCGCGGTGCCCTGGCGGCAGGCGGTGGTGGTCACCCGGCGCGTCGCGGTACGGGCGGCGGCACGGGTCTTGGCCGAAGCGGTGCCCGCGCTCGCGGATGCGGACGTTCCGGAAGCGTCGCCCGCGTCGGTGGCGCCGCCCGCGTCGGTGGCGCCGCTCGCGTCGGCGGTCGTCGCCCTGTCCGGGCCGGTACGCGTCCGGGCCGCCGCCACCGTGTCGGAAGCGGCGCCGTTGGCCGCCCTGACCGCGGTGCCGGACGCCGTGCCCCCGCCCGGGGCGGTGGACGTGCGCGAGCCCGCCGCCGCGGTGGGGCGCCGTCGCGCCTGCGCCGTCGCCCCGCCCCGGTGCTTCCGCGTGTCCGCCCGGTCGTCGTCCGCGGCGTCCGTGTGCGGCTGCGTCAGCCAGGCGACCGCCGCGCCCGTCACCGCGAGCGGCCACTCGACGAGTCCGGCCACGCCGAGCAGTCCGGCCCCGGTGTAGACGGCGTACCGCCTGCCGCGCGGGGACACCACGCCGATCCGGTCCAAGGCCTCGTCGGTGACCCGTGTCACCGTGCCCATGCCGGGCACCCGCTTGAGCTGTGCGGCCGCCGCCCGCACCGGCCACGGCAGATCCGGCGCCCGCCCACCGGTGTCCGGCGTATGCCCGCCGGTGTCCGGCGCACGTCCGCCCGTGTCCGGCGTACGTCCACCGGTGTTCCGCACACTTCCGCCGGCGCTCTTCGCGCGTTCTCCAGCCGACCGGTCCTGGTTCATGTCGACCTCCACCCAGTAGTCGCTGTCGGCCGGGTTCCCCGTTGTCCGCCGGGATCCCCCCGGTGTCAGACTTGCGTACATTTTACGCTTTTCACACCTTTCGCGCGTTTGACGAGCCTCGCCATGGGAAGTCCACGGAAAGCGCACGGCGGCGCGGACCCGCTCAGGCCTTGCCGTCGCCCCCGCCGAGGCCCTCGTCGTCCTCGTCCTGGGCGCCCGAGACAGGGCCTTCGCCGCCGATGGTGTCGGCGTACTCCGCCGGGTCGAGGGTGCCCTCGGAGTCGGGGTTGATGCCCGCGCTGCCGCCGGGCTGGCCGCCGCCCGTGGTGCCGTATCCGCCGGGGACGCCGGGCACGCTGTCCGCGTCCGCCTGCTCGCGTGAGATCTTCCGGGTGGCGCGGACGCCGGTACGACGCTCCGGGCCGGGGTAGTCGAACGGCTGGGAGTGCGCGCGCTCCTCTTCCTCGCGGGCCCGGCGGGACGCCGCGGCGGCGTCCTTCTGCCGCTGCTCACCACTCGTGTTTCCATCGTCTTTTGTCATGGTATGTCCGGCACCCGTTCCGGCGTCCGGGCATGCGGCTCCGCCGCCATCGGGCCTCCTCGGCGGCGCGTGGACCGACCGGCCCGGCGCGTATGAACCCCGACGCGCAGGGCACGTGTATCGGGGCATCAGAAGCCACAGACGCCTACTGGAACAGCGCGTCCACCAGACCCAGGACGCCGGAACGGACGCCCATGAGTGACGCATTCGCGGGGCCGGAGGGGTTCGGACAGGATCCCTTCGGCGAACTGTTCGCACGGTTCCTCGGCAGCGGACGGCGGCAGATCGACATCGGCAGGCTCATGAGCGGGCCCGCCCGCCAGTTGGTCGCCGCGGCCGCCTCGTACGCCGCGGAGCACGGCAAGCTCAACCTGGACACCGAACACCTGCTGCGGGCGGCGCTGACGATCGAGTCCACCCGCGGCCTGGTCGCGCGCTCGGGGGCCGACCCCGACCAGATCGCCGAGCAGATCGACCGGAACTCGGGCGACCCCGAGGGCGTCACGCCCTCGCAGGCGGTGGCGCTGACCCCGGCGGTGAAGCGGGCGCTGCTGGACGCGCACGAGGTGGCGCGGGCCGTGGGTGCCGGCTACATCGGTCCCGAGCACATCGTCATGGCGCTGGCGGCCAACCCGGACTCCGCGGCGGGGCACATCCTGAACGCGGCCCGGTTCGACCCGGGCCCGGCCCCGCAGGGGCACTCCGGGCAGGGGCAGCACGGACCGGCGGGCACCGCGGAGCAGCAGCCGAGCAGGACCGGCGGGGGCACGCCGACCCTGGACCGCTTCGGGCGGGACCTGACGGAACTGGCCCGGCAGGGGCGGGTGGACCCGGTCATCGGCCGCGACGAGGAGATCGAGCAGACCATCGAGGTGCTCTCGCGGCGGGGCAAGAACAACCCGGTGCTCATCGGGGACGCGGGCGTCGGCAAGACCGCCGTCGTGGAGGGCCTGGCCCAGCGCGTCGCCGACGGCGAGGTCCCGGAGACCCTCGCGGACCGCCGCGTCGTCGCCCTCGACCTCTCCGGGGTCGTGGCGGGCACCCGCTACCGGGGCGACTTCGAGGAGCGGCTGAAGGGGATCATCGACGAGGTCCGCGCGCACTCCGACGAACTGGTCGTCTTCATCGACGAACTGCACACCATGGTCGGGGCCGGCGCCGGCGGCTCCGAGGGCGGGTCGATGGACGCGGGCAACATGCTCAAGCCCGCGCTGGCCCGCGGCGAGCTGCACGTCATCGGCGCGACCACCCTGGAGGAGTACCGCCGCCACATCGAGAAGGACGCGGCGCTCGCCCGCCGGTTCCAGCCGGTCCTCGTCCCGGAGCCGTCGCCCGCGGACGCGGTGGAGATCCTGCGCGGCCTGCGCGACCGCTACGAGGCGCACCACCAGGTCCGCTACGCCGACGCGGCCCTGCTCGCGGCCGTGGAGCTGTCGGACCGCTACCTCACCGACCGGTTCCTGCCCGACAAGGCCATCGACCTGATGGACCAGGCCGGAGCGCGGGTACGGCTGCGGGCCCGGACCAAGGGCACGGACATCCGCGCGCTGGAGCGCGAGGTGGAGCAGCTCGCCCGCGACAAGGACCAGGCGGTGGCGGCGGAGCAGTACGAGCGCGCCACCGAACTGCGGGACCGCATCGCCGACCTGCACCGGAAGATCGCGGCGGGGCGCGAGGACCGCGAACCGGGTGACGGCACCATCGTCGAGGTCACCCCCGAGGACATCGCCGAGGTGGTGTCCCGGCAGACGGGCATCCCCGTCAGCAGCCTCACCCAGGAGGAGAGGGACCGCCTGCTCGGCCTGGAGGACCACCTGCACCGGCGGGTCGTCGGCCAGGACGAGGCCGTCACCGCGGTCGCCGAGGCGGTACTGCGCTCACGGGCCGGACTCGCCAGCCCGGACCGGCCCATCGGCAGCTTCCTCTTCCTCGGCCCCACCGGGGTCGGCAAGACGGAGCTCGCCCGGGCACTGGCGGAGGCGCTGTTCGGCAGCGAGGACCGGATGGTGCGGCTGGACATGAGCGAGTACCAGGAGCGGCACGCCGTCAGCCGGCTCGTGGGCGCGCCGCCCGGGTACGTGGGGCACGAGGAGGCCGGGCAGCTCACCGAGACCGTGCGGCGCCACCCGTACTCGCTGATCCTGCTGGACGAGGTGGAGAAGGCCCACCCCGACGTCTTCCACACGCTGCTCCAGGTCCTCGACGACGGGCGGCTCACCGACGCGCAGGGCCGGACGGTGAACTTCACCAACACCGTCATCGTGATGACCAGCAACCTCGGCTCGGAGGCGATCACCGGCCGGGGCACGGCGCTCGGCTTCCGCGCGGACGGCTCCGACGCCGACGAGGAGGCGCGCCGGGAGCAGGTCCTGAAGCCCCTGCGCGAGCACTTCCGGCCGGAGTTCCTCAACCGCGTCGACGAGATCGTCATCTTCCGCAGGCTCTCCGGCGAGCAGCTCCACCAGGTCACCGACCTCCTCCTGGAGGAGACCCGCCGCCGACTGCGCGCGCAGGACGTGGCCATCGAGTTCACCCCGGAGGCCGTCGACTGGCTGGCGCGCCGCGGCCACAAGCCCGAGTACGGCGCCCGGCCGCTGCGCCGCACCATCCAGCGCGAGATCGACAACCGCCTGTCCCGTCTGCTGCTCGACGGCGGGCTCGGCGCGGGCAGCCACGTGGAGGTCGCGGTCGAGGACGACGAGCTGCGGCTGCGCACGACGGCGGCACCGCAGGCGGGGTGAGCCGCGGAGGCTCGCACCGGGAAGCGACACGCCAGGAGCTCGGACCTTGTGGGGTCCGAGCTCCTGGCGTGTGTCAGGCGAGTGCCGGGGGCCGGGTGGTGGGCGCGTGCGGGTCAGGCGCCGGCTTCGAGCGCGGTGCCGATCTCGCCGAGGAAGTCGTCCAGGTCGTCGGGGGTGCGTGAGGTGATGAGCTGCCAGCCGTTCGCGGTGCAGCGCATGACGGGCTTGTCGACCCAGGTGCCGCCGGCGTTACGGATGTCGGTGGCGACCGAGGCGTAGGACGTCAGGGTCTTGCCCTCCAGCACCCCGGCCTCCACCAGCAGCCAGGGGCCGTGGCAGATGGCCGCCACCGTGCGCCCCGACTCGGCGAAGGAGCGGACCGCCGCGACGGCGCCCTCGTCGAGCCGCAGCGTGTCGGCGTTGACCGTGCCGCCGGGCACGAGGAGCAGGTCGTACGAGGACGTGTCCGCCCGGTCCAGGGTGAGGTCCGGGTCGACGGTCTTGCCGGGGTCCTTGTCCCCGACGAGGGTCCGGATCTCGCCCTCGGAGACGGCCGCCACGTCGACGTGCGCGCCGCGGTCCCGCAGCCGCTGGACCGGCACCACCAGTTCGTCCTGTTCGACTCCGTAGGTGGTCACGACCGCCAGGACGCGGCGTCCGTTCAGGGAGGTGTCTGCCATGGTGCTGCCTTTCTGTGGTGGTGCGTCTTTCCGTGGTGCCGTGTCACCGGGTGCCGGGCCGGGAGCGCGTGGTCGGGGTGCGCGTCGGCGGCGGGCCGGCGGTGTTCAGTGGGCGGCGCGGCCGGACAGCGTCCGGTACGCGAGGACGATCAGGACCGATCCGGCGACGGCGGCGACCCAGGTCGACAGGTGGAGGAGGCCGTTCATCGACCGCACCCCGAAGACCAGCGCGCCGAGCAGGCCGCCGAGCATCCCGCCCGCCATGCCGATCAGCATGGTGACGACGGCCCCGCCCGGGCCCTTGCCCGGTGTGAGGGCCTTGGCGACGGCTCCCGCGACCAGGCCGACCACGATCCACGTGACGATGCCCACGCTCCTGCCTCCGTTCCGTTCCGGCGTCGGTCACCCGCTCCGGCGGCGGCCCGCGGCGAGCCCGCTCGGTGCGGCGCCGCCGGCCGGCCCACGGTGACCGGAACAGTGTCCGAGTGCCCCGAGGACCCTGGGGCACACCGGGATCTCCGTCCCCTCAAGCAAGGCACAAAGTCCCCGGCCGCGCAGCCGGTGCCGCCGCCCGGGGGCGCCCCGGGTCCCGGCAGGCGGCCGGGCCGGGCCGGGCGCGGATGTCAGTGGCGGGCCGTACCGTCAGGCGACCCGGCACCACACCACGGCCTGGCACCACACCGCGATCCAGCACCCCACCACGGCCTGGCACCTCACCATGGCCCCGCAGCGAACAGGACCCCGCACATGGCTCTGCCGACCGCCGCCGCGCACGGCGTCGCCCTCACCGAACGCGTCATCGCCTCCGTCGAGGCGGACCCCTCCCGGCCGGTCGTCGCCTCCGCCCCCTGGGCCGGACCGTGGGTGTCCGGGGCACCGGCGCCGCTGCCCGCCGACGCGTCGGCCGCCGCCGTCCTCCCCAGCGGCCGTCCGCTGCCGCCGAGCCTGCGCCGCTGGCTGGCGTACGACAGCGGCCTGCTGCGCCGCTTCGGCTGGTTCGGCCCCGGGCACCGCTTCACGCCGCGCACGCTCGGCCGCCTGGCGCGCGACGAGTTCGGCGACGGCTGGGGCGCGTGCTTCGAGCCGCTGTCGGCCCGTTTCGACGAGTGCTTCCTGCTGCCCGGCGGCTCCGACTCCCGCCGGGTCCTCGCCACCGGCTCCGTCGACGCGTACGGCGAGTACCCGGTGTTCGCGCTCGACGTGGACGACCTGCCGTGCGTGGAGCTGATGTACCCGGGCCTGGACGTGTACCTCGCCGACGCCGCCGGGATCGTCACCCGCGGGGGTCCCGGCTACTCCGCGCTCGTCGACGACCCGGAGTACGGGCCGCGGATGCGGACGCACGCGCGCCAGGTGTTCGCGGGCGGGCTCGGCGAGGAGTGCCTGGGGTGACGGCCGGCCGGGCCGGCTCACCGGACCGGCGGGGCCCGCGCGCGGGCCGGCCGAGGACGACGCCCGCCAGGACCAGGGCCATGCCGCACAGTTGCCGCACCGTGAGGGTCTCCGCGGCCGCCGCCGTGCCGAGCAGCACGCCCGTCAGGGGGTTCAGCAGCCCGACCAGGCCGACGGTCCCGGCCGGCAGGTGGCGCAGGCCCGCGAACCACGCCGCGAAGGCCAGGGCGGTGGCCACCAGGGCGACGTAGCCGAACGCCAGAACCGCCCGGCCGGAGAGCGCGGGCGGCGCCCCTTCGGCCACCGCGGCGGCCGGGAGCAGGAACAGGCCCCCGGCGGTGAGCTGCCAGGCGGTCGAGGCCAGCACGTCGGTCCCGCCGCTCCACCGCTTGGCCAGGACGTAGCCGAAGGACGACACCAGCATGGCGGCCACCGAGGCGAGCACGCCCCGGATGCTCACCTCCTCGGCCCCGGTGAGCAGCATGAGGCACACCCCGGCGAGCCCGAGCACCGCCCCGGCCAGGTGGGCGGCGCCGGGGCGCTCCGCCAGCAGGCCCCGGGCGACGAGCATCATCGCCAGCGGGGCGACCGCCATGACGGTGGAGGCGACGCTCGTCGGCAGCAGGTGCGAGGCGACGTAGACGAGGAAGAAGAACACGCTGACGTTGAGCAGGCCGAGCACCGCGGACCGCCACCACCAGACGCCGCGCGGCCGCTGCCGGCGTACGGCCAGCAGGACGAGACCGGCGGGCAGCGCGCGCAGAGCGGCTCCGTACAGCGGGTGGTCCGCGGGGAGAAACTCGTGCGTGACGTAGTAGTTCGTCCCCCAGGCCACGGGCGCGACCGCCGTCAGCGCCACCCACCGAGCATTGGCTTCCATGGAAGGCAATATAACTTCCCGGGAAGCTACTATGGGTCGCATGGAAGAGCAGCCGCTGGACCGGGTAGCGCGCATTCAGGCCGAGTGGCGCCGGGAACGGCCCGACGTGGACGTCTCACCGCAGGGGGTGATCGGCCGCCTGCACCGCCTGGCCGACCGGCTCACCGGGCACCTGTGCCTGGTCTACGACCGGTACGGCCTGTCCGAGGGCGAGTTCGACGTGCTGTGCGCCCTGCGCCGGGCCGGCGAGCCGTACGAACGGGCGCCGGGCGAGCTGGCCGCGCACACCATGGTCACCACCGGCGCCATGACGAAGCGCGTCGACCGCCTGGAGCGGGCCGGGCTCGTCACGCGCCGCCGCTCCGCCGACGACCGGCGCGGCCGGATCGTCGCCCTCACCGCCCCCGGCCGCGAACTGATCGACCAGGCCTTCGCCGACCACATGCGCAACGAGCGCCACCTCGTGGATCTCCTGACCCCCGCCGAGGCCAGGACGCTCGAAACGCTCCTGACCACCTGGCTCGACCGCGTGGAGCGACCCGGGCCGCCCGCCGACGAGTGACGCGCCACCTCCGGGTGCCGCCCCCGCGGCGCGGACCAACCACGCCTGATCCGCCGGCGCGTCCCCGGCTGAGGAGCCCTCAGCCGGGGACGCACCGGCGTCCCCGTCCCGTCAGGCGCTCCGGTCCCGGGGGCCGGTGTGCAGGACGGCGAACGTTCCCCGTACGCGGGTGCCGTCCGGGGTCCGCCAGGGGCCGGTGACGTGGGCGGTGCCGGCCCGCTCGGCGGGTGTCGACTCCTCGGCGGGGCGCAGGACCCGGTGCAGGCGCAGGGTGGTGCCGCAGGGCGCGACCAGCGCGGTGCCTTCGTCGTCGTCCGTGGCGGTGAAGGCGGTCGGCAGGGCGCCCCCGCCGGTGTGGGCGGCGGTGACCTCCCGGTCGGGGGTGTCGCTGGTGTCCTGGTCCTGCGCCTGCGCCCGGCCCTCGATCAGCGCCGCCAACCGGTCGGTCAGCACGGGGTCGTGGCAGCCGTCGTAGGCCCGGCGCAGCCCCAGCACACCGTGCTCCATGGTGCCGACCAGGGCGTGCTCCGCCCCCTCCAGCGGGGCGCCGCGGTACGTGAGGGGCACCAGGTAGGTCACCGGGTCGGCGCCGGAGGTGTCGGTGACGACGATGAACTCGATGCCCACCTCGCCCGCCGGGTCGTCGAGCCGGAAGCCACCGGCCTTGGTCAGCCGCGGTGCGCCCGCTCCGCCGCGGTACCACGGGCGGGTGGGCAGCCAGGCGGTGAGCAGGTCGAGTTTGGTCGGCACGAGGGTGGTGCGGTGGACGACGGCCATGCCGAGGTTCCTCTCTGTCGTCTGTCGGGTCGACCGACGTCGATCCGGCTCGCGGACGTCCGGCTCGCAGGCGTCCGGCTCACGGGCGGGGGCGGGTCGGTCGCGTCGGTGCGGGCCTGCCCACCTTCGCATCCGGCTCGTGCCGGCGGAGCGGCGGGCGCGCCCTGAGCGCCGTACGACCCGCTCCCGTACCGGCACTGGCACTGGCACTGGCACTGGCACTGGCAGGGTGAGCCGGGCGCGGTTCAGCCGTGGGCCGCGGGCGCCGAGGCGAGGTGCCAGAAGTGGGCGTAGCGGCCGCCGCGGCGCAGGAGTTCGTCGTGGTCGCCCTCCTCGACGACGCGGCCGGCGTCGAGGAAGACGATGCGGTCGGCATGCTGGACCGTACGCAGCCGGTGGGCCACCATCACCACGGTCCGGCCCTGCATGAGGCGCTCCACGCCGGCGTGCACGGCGGCCTCGTTGACGGGGTCGAGGGCCGAGGTGACCTCGTCGAGCAGCACGATCGGCGCGTCCTTCAGCAGCGCCCGGGCGATCGAGACCCGCTGGCGCTCGCCGCCCGACAGGCGTGCGCCGCCCTCACCGACGGTCGTGGCCCAGCCGTCGGGCAGGCGCTCGACCACCTCGTCCAGGCGCGCCGCGGCCGCGGCCTCGCGCACCTCGGCGGCGGTGGCGTCGGGGCGGCCGAGGCGCACGTTGTCCTCGATCGTGCCGTCGAAGAGGTAGACGTCCTGGAACACGACGGCGAACCGCGCCATCAGGTCCGCCGTGCCGATGGAGCGCACGTCGGCGCCGCCCACGCGGACCGCGCCCGCGTCCACGTCGTGGAACCGGGCGAGGAGGTGCAGGAGGGTGCTCTTGCCCGCGCCCGAGGGGCCCACCACGCCCAGCCGCCGCCCCTCGGGCACGGACAGCGTCAGGCCGTCGAAGACCGTGTGCCCGTCGTGCCGGAACGTGACCGCGTCGACCTCGAGGCCGTGACCGGCGGGGCGCACCGGCGCGGCGGGCTCCGGCAGGGGCTCGGTGCGCAGCACCTCGTCGAGGCGGGCCAGTTCGCCGCGCGCGCCGCGCAGGGCGCCGCCGAGGTCGGCCAGCGACAGCAGGGGGTCCGCGCAGCGGGCGGTCAGCACCAGGACGGTCAGCAGCTCCGCGGCCCCGATGCCGCCGTCCAGCGCGCGGTACGCGCCCAGCGCCAGGATGGCGGAGAACACCGTCTGCACCGTCAGCGTCAGGCCCAGCGCGCCGGGCAGCGTGGCCAGCGTGGAGCGGCGGGAGGCGCGCCGCACCTGCCGCAGGGACTCGTCGAGGAGGCGGAAGCGTTCGGTGGTCCGGCCGCCGGCGCGCAGCACCGGCTGAGCCTGGACGTACTCGACGACTCTCCCGGTGGCCTCGCGGTCGCGGGCGGCGCGCTCGGCGTCCTCGGCGGCCGTCGCGCGCCCGGTCAGGAGCTGTATCGCGGCCACGACGGGGACGGCGGCGAGCGCGGCCAGGCCGAGCTGCCAGTGGCAGGCGAGGATGACGGCGACGATCGTGAGCGGCGTCACCGCCGCGGAGACGTACGGGCCCAGCAGGTGGGCGACCACGCTCATCGCCCGCAGTACGCCCTGTCCGGCCAGGACGGACACCTCGCCCACCCGGGCCGTGCCGTACCAGCCGAGCGGCAGCCGGGCCAGATGGTCGCCGAGGCGGTGGTACACACCGCGCAGCAGGGCGGTGCCGACGCGGAACCCCGACAGGTCGCTGACGTAGCGCAGCGCCGCACAGGCCGCCACGGCAGCGCCGAACGCGCCCAGCCAGGGCCAGGCGTCGTCGGGCTTGTCCCCGAACAGCGCCCGCAGCACCGGCACCAGCAGGGCGTACGCCAGGCCCTCGGCGACCGCGGCGGACACCATCAGGGCGAGGGTGCGGCGTACCGGGCGGGAGTGCTGGTGTCCCAGCACGCGCAGCAGCATGCGGATCATCGGGGGTGGCCTCCTCGGCGTTCGCCGTCGGACAGGTGCGGGGAGCGCGGGACGGGCGGGGAGGGGCGGCCCTCGGGCGTGCCCGCCGCGTGCCGGGTCCGCCACAGCGCGGCGAACCTCCCGTCGGCGGCCAGGAGTTCGGCGGGGCTGCCGTGTTCGACGACGACGCCGTCCTCCAGTACCGCGACGGTGTCGGCGGCGATGACGGTCTCCAGGCGGTGGGCGATGACCAGGACCGTCCGGTCGCCCTGCCGCTCCTCCAGGGCGTGGCGCACCGCCCGTTCGGTGCCCGGGTCGGCGAAGGACGTCGCCTCGTCGAGCACCAGGACGGGCGTGTCGGCCAGCAACGCCCGGGCCAGCGCGATCCGTTGGGCCTCGCCGCCGGACAGCCGGGCCTCCTCGCCGAGCACGGTGTCGTAGCCGCGCGGGAGTTCCAGGACGCGGTCGTGGACATGGGCCAGGCGGGCCGCGCGGACGATGTCTTCGTGGTCGGCGTCGGGTACGGCGAGCGCGATGTTGTCGGCGACGGAGGCGCGCAGCAGGCGGACGTCCTGGAAGACGAAGGAGACCTGCCGGTACAGCTCGCGGCTGCCCAGGTCGCGCAGGTCGACGCTGCCCAGGCGGACGGAGCCGCCCGTCGGGTCGGCGAACCGCGGCAGCAGCCGGACCAGCGTGGACTTGCCGCCGCCCGACGGTCCGACGAGCGCGGTGACCGTCCCCGGCTCCAGGGTCAGGTCGACCCCGCGCAGGACGTCGTGGCCCGGCTCGTGGGCGAAGCGGACGCCGCGCAGCTCCACCCGGTGTCCGCGCGGCGCGACCGGGTGCGCCGGTTCGGGCAGCGGTTCCACGGCGAGCACGTCGCGGATCCGGCCGAGGGCGCGGCGGGCGGCCCGCACGTCGTCGAAGCCGTGGCCGAGCGCCGCCACCGGGGCGGTGAGCCCGAGGCCGAGCAGCAGGAACGGCAGCAGGTCCGCCGGGTCCATCCCGCCGCCGGTGATCCGCGCCGTACCGCCGACCAGTACGGTCAGCAGGACGAACGGCGGCGACAGCACGAGCTGCATGCCCGCGGCGACCGGGGAGATCCCGTGCACCCAGCGCCGGAAGGCGGTGACGAAGCCGTCGGCGGCGGCGCGGAACTCGCGGTGGGCGCGCTCGCCGCCGCCGAAGGCCTTGACCACCGCGATGCCCTGCACGAACTCCACGACGGAACCGGCGATCCGCTCCATCGCCGCGTCGAAGTCGGCCTGCTCGCGCTGCCGGGCCGGGGTCATCATGAGCGGGACCAGCGCCACCGCCGCGACCACCGGGACCAGGGTGATGAGGGTCAGGCGCCAGTCGACGGCGAGCAGGTAGACGAGCGACACCAGCGGTACGACGAAGGCGGAGGCCAGCTCGCCGGGGGTGTGGGCGATGAGCGGGTGGACGGCGCCGACGTCGTCGCCCACCAGTTTGGCGAGCTCACCGCTGCGGCGGCGGGAGAGCCAGCCGACGGGCACGCGCCCCAGATGCGCGGCCAGCCGTCGGCGCAGGGCCAACTGCACCCGGGCGTCGAGGAGATGGCCGGTGCCCGCCGCGGCGGCGCCGAACAGCAGCCGGACGAACAGGCCGAGCGCGCCCGCGAGCACGACGAACCGGACGTGCTCGCGGTCGACCGGGCCGGGGGTGAGCAGGGTCCGGCCCAGCTCGACGACGGCGAGCGGCGGCGCGAGGCCCGCGACCGCGCCGACGGCCTGCAGGGCGGCCACGGCGGCGAACCCTCCCGCGTACGGGCGCAGCAGGCCCGGCGGACCGCCGCCCTTCGGGGGGCGTGCCCGCGGCGAAGTGCCGTGCCGCGGGGGCCGGGTGGACCGTTGTTCCGTCTTGGCGAGTTCGGTGCTGGTCATCGCCCTCTCGGCTTCCTGTCCCGTTGTCGTCCCGGGGGGTGCGCTCGCCGGACCACTCCGGTGGCCGTGCGGACGGGACGGTCGGGCCGTCGCCGCCCCGCGCCGCCCTGGAGCCGCTGCTGCGCACGCCGGGATTCTTACGACGTAAGACTGTGTCCGGACGCTATACTTACGCCGTAAGAATGGTCAACCCGGAATCAGAGCCCCCGTTCGGCCCGGCAGGGGCGTCCGGTGCGGAAGGAGAGGCGCCATGGCGGCCAGCAGGCCCCGCGGACAGCGCGTGGGGCTCACGCGGACGGCCGTCCTGGAGGCGGCCGTGCGGCTCGCCGACCGGGAGGGGCTGAAGTCCCTGTCGATGCGCCGGCTCGGCGCGGAGCTGGGCGTGGAGGCGATGACCCTCTACCACCACGTGCCGAGCAAGGACGCCCTGGTGGAGGGGATGATCGAGCGGATCGTCGCGGAGGCCGTGCCCCCGGAGTTCGGCGCCGCCACCTGGCGGGAGGACCTGCGTACCTACGCCCGGGCGCTGGTGAAGGTGCTCGGCGCGCATCCGTACGCGGTGCCGCTGCTGCTCTCCCGGCCCGTCATGACGCCCCGCAACCTGCGGACGATGGAGGCCGTGGTGGAGATGCTGCACGGAGCGGGCTTCGCCCTGCCCAGGACCCTGGACATCATGTACGCGCTGACGAGCTTCGTCGTGGGGCACGCCGCCGCGCAGGCGGGCGAGGCCGACGGCGCGGGCCGGCTGGCCGCGCTGGACCCCGAGGCCTATCCGCTGCTGGTCGACGCCGCCCGGAAGTCCGGCGAGGACGCGGCGGGGGCGCGTTTCGAATTCGCCCTGGAGGCGCTGCTGACCGGGTTCGAGAGGGAACTCGCCGCCACCTGACGTCCGGGCCGCGCTTCCCCGTACGTCGGGGCGGCTCACCTTCACCGACGACGACTTCAAGCGGCGCATCGAGGAGGAGACCGGGCTGCGCCCGCCGTGGGCCGCGGAGGCGTTCCGCGACCTGGAGGCGACGTACGCCAGCCCGTCCGGCGCGTCACTTCGAGCCCGTTCGTCCCGCACACCGCGTCCGTCCGCGGCTTCGTCTTCGACGTGGGCACGGGGCGCCTCAGCGAGGTGACGTAGCGACGGCGCACACGACGGTCGGGGCGCCCGCCTCGACGGCCTGCGCCGCGCGGTGCGTGGTTACCTTGCGGTCAGCCGGTCAGCCGGTCAGCCGGTCGACCGTCCGGCGGCCGCGGCCGGAGGAAAGGGCGGGAAAGGGGAGGCATGACATCTGTCCGCGAGGTCGAGCTCCTGGCCGTACAGGCGCATGACGGCCAGTTCGACAAGGTCGGCGTGCCCTACGTCGAGCACGTGCGCGCCGTGGCCGCGGGGCTCGCGCCGTTCGGCGCCGAACTCGTCATGGCGGGCCTGCTGCACGACGTCCTGGAGGACACCGACCGGACCGCCGAGGACCTGCTGGACGCGGGGGTGCCGGCGCGGGTCGTCGCCGTCGTCCAAGCCGTGACGAACGAGCCGGACGTGCCGTACGAGGTGACGCTCCGACGCATCACCGCCGACCCCTGGGCGACGCTGGTGAAGATCGCGGACAACGCGCACAACTCCCGCCCCGACCGCGCCGCCCGGCTGCCCCGGGAGCAGCGGGAGCGCCTCGCGGCGAAGTACCGCGCGGCGCGTGCCGTCCTGTGGCCCGCCGCGCGGAGGAGCGACATCGAGCTCATCGCCCGCTCCGTCAACCCGGCGCTGCTCGCCGAGCTGGACGACGGCCCCGGGCCCGGCCCGCACGCGCAGTCCGGGCCGCCGTCGCCGACGGAGACGTAGGACGGCCCCGAGGCTGCTCGCCCGCCGGACAGGCCCCTCCCCCGCCGGAGCCGGGGAGGCCACGCGCCGCCCGCGTCACTCCGGACGGTGTTCCGCCCCGTCTTCCGCCCCGTCTTCCGCCCCGGCGATGCGCGCCGAGACGCACGGGTCCTCGTCGCGGTAGCCGAGGCGGTCGTACAGCCGTCGCGCGGGGACGTTGTCGGCGAGCTGCCACAGCGTGCACACGCCGTACGTACGCACGGCGTACCGGGTCAGCCAGGCGGTGAGGGCGGCGCCGAGCCCCTGGCCGCGCTGGGCGGCGTCGGTGGCGACCGACGCCATCAGGGGTGTGCCGCTGTCGCGCAGCCTGCTCAGGGCGCCGCACGCGACGAGCCGCCCGTGCGCGTCGCGGATCCCGGCCCAGAGGCGGACGTCGGCGGAGCCGGGGCCCGTGGAGTGGTGCGGGCTGTGTTCGGCGAGGAAGGCGCCGAGTTCGTCGTGGTGGTCCGCGCCGAGCGCGACCACGCGGTCCTCGTTCGGCGTGCGGGGCGGCTCCGTGAGCGTCCAGCGGAAGACCCACTCGACGACCTCGGTGAGCGGCAGCCGCTCCCCCACGAGCGCCTCGGTCCCCCGCGGGCCCGTGAACTCCCCCACCACGTCGGGCCGTTCGCGTTCGGCGCACAGGACGAGGTCCGCGGCCGCCCGCGCGTCACCGACGCTCCACACGTGTCCGCGCCCGGCGTCGAGCCAGGCGACGGCGCCGTCGCCGGACCAGCCGGACCGGTCGTCCTGGCGCCGCCGGGCGGCGCCGAAGCGCAGCAGGGCGGCACCGGACCGGTGCTCCAGGCCCTGGTCGAACAGGTCGGCGGTCCGGGAGGTCCGGGTGGTCCGGGAGGTTCGGGAGGCAAGAGTCGTGGCCTGCATCGCTCTCAGCAAAGGAAGGGGGTACGGGTTCGGGCGGTCGGGTCCGCTGCCGACCGGGCGCGCCGCGGGGGCAGCCGTGACCGAGGGGTCGAGGTCGGGGGCCCCGGCAGCGGCTGCGCGTGGCGCGCGCCCGGCCGGCCGGGACGGACACTCTGACATACGTGCCCCGGGGCGGGGCAAATCGGCGTCCCACCTGGACTTGTACCCCGTGGGCACGGCACGCCGGACGGCGCACGGGCGCGCCCCGGCCGAGCGGAGAGGGCAGGATTCGAACCTGCGTGGGCGTACACCCGACTGAAGCGAACTCCGGTCTCCGATAAACCACTCCGGACACCTCTCCCTCACCCCGGGGAACGGTCAGTGCGGACCGTCCCCCGAGGCACCCTCAGACTGCCCCCGCCCCCTGACCCGGCGCTGACGGGCGCCTGGACCGACGCGGCGGGGCACCGTCACGGCCCCGAAGGGCCCGGGTCACGGCCGGTCGGACCCGGCGGCCGTGAGCGCGGCGACGTCGGCGAGGACCCGTGCCGCCGGGGCCGGGTCGACGAGCCACTTCAGGTGGCTGCCCGCGAGGGTGCGGACGTCGTAGGGGTTGTCCGGCGTGAGCGCGTCGCCCTCGCGGATGAGCCGGTCCTGCACGGCGAGCGGCAGGCTCGCGTCGTCCGCCAGTCGTACGTACGTCCTGGGGATGCGGCCCCAGGTCGCGGCCTGCGCCCGGTCGGCGGAGGTGCCGACGTCCAGGTTCTCGTCGGGCTGGAAGGTGTTGAGGAGGGTCAGGAACTCGTCGTCGGTGCCGTCGGCGAGGAAGGCCGCCTTGAAGGCCGCGAGGGCGGCCGGGTCCGCGGTGCGGAAGTTGACGCGCAGCAGGCCGAGTTCGGCGGGGTTCCCCGCCATGGCCAGGGCCAGCGAGGCGGCGTCGACCGAGGCCATCTCCGGCTCGGCGTAGTAGTCGTTGACGTCCAGGTCGACCGGACACCAGGCCGAGACGTAGACGATGCGGTCGATCAGGTCCGGCCGCGCGTTGGCGGCGGCGGTGGCCGTGATGCCGCCGCGGCTGTGCGAGACGAGGATCACCGGCCCGTTCTCCTTGGCCCGCTCCAGGACCCCGATCAGGTGCGCGGCGTTGTCGGCCAGCGTGACCCCCTTGATCGCCCCGGGCGCCGCGGCGAGCCCTTCGAGGTCCTGCGGCGCCTGGTAGGCGCGCGTGTACGTGGCCCCGAATCCGTGCCCGGGCAGGTCGACGGCGACCGAACGGTGCCCGAGGAGGCCGAGTTCGGCCTGGAGCGGCGCGAAGGAGAAGGAGTTCGCGAAGGCTCCATGCACCAGGATGAACGTCGGTTGCATCGGTCCACTCACTTTCCGGCCTCCGCGGCGTCGGCGGCACGCGCACCCGGGGCACGGGCCGCCGCCGCGGGGGCCGCCGCCTCGTGGGCCCTCCCGTCGTGGGCGGTCCCGGCCGGGGCGGGCGCCCCGTGGGGTGGTGAGCGCGGAGGTGTCGTTCGAAGGACGGCGCGGACGGTCGTCCGTGCCGGGAGGTCACCGTACTCAGTCAAGATCATTCGCACTACTGGTACGAGCCCTTCCGCTTCGCGCGCGCATCGGGTGCTCGCGGGGGCCTCCGGCCGGACGCATGGGGGTGCGCCAGGCGAAGCGGACGCTTCCTAGGTCCACAGCGGCGCGGTGACGTGACCCAGGCCACCCCGGCCGGGTGTCACACGGCGGCCGGGAGCGGCGTCGTGTGCGTGACGGGAACGAGCCCGAGAACGGGCCCGAGCAGGCAGGAGCCGGCCATGACCGAGGACCGCGACGAGCACACCACCGGCACCACCACCGCGTGCCCGGCCGACGACGGCCGTGGGGAGAAGGCGGCGGCCGACGGTCGTAGGGAGAACGCGGCGGGCGACAGCCGTAGGGAGAACGCGGCGGGCGACGGCCGCAGAGAGACGGCCCCGGACGACAGCCGTAGTAGGACCGCCGTCGGCAACGGTCGTCTCGACGACGACGGCCGTGGCGAGACAGCGGCCGCCGACGGCGGCAACCGTATGGAGACCGCCGCCCGGACGTTCGTCGCCCACCGCAACCTGCTCTTCACCGTCGCCTACGAGCTGCTCGGCTCCGCCGCCGACGCCGAGGACGTCCTCCAGGAGACCTGGCTGCGCTGGGCCGGCGTGGACCTCGGCGCGGTCCGCGACCAGCGGGCGTACCTGGTGCGGATGACCACGCGGCAGGCCCTGACCCGGCTCCGCACGCTGCGCCGGCGCAAGGAGTCCTACGTCGGCCCGTGGCTGCCGGAACCGCTGCTGACCGCGCCGGACGTGGCCGACGACGTCGAGCTGGCCGACAGCGTCTCGATGGCCATGCTGCTCGTCCTGGAGACGCTCGCGCCGACCGAGCGGGCGGTCTTCGTGCTGCGCGAGGTGTTCGAGCTGGCCTACGACGACATCGCGGACGCCGTGGAGAAGACGCCCGCCGCGGTCCGGCAGATCGCGCACCGGGCCCGGGCCCATGTCGCGGCGCGCCGCCCGCGCGGCCCCGTCACCCCGGCCGAGACCCGCGCCGCGCTCGCGGCGTTCCGGCGGGCCCTGGAGACCGGCGACGTACAGCGGCTTCTCGACGTCATCGCGCCGGACGTCGTCCTGCTGACCGACGGCGGCGGCGTGGTGCGGGCGGCCCTGGCCCCCGTCGTGGGGGCCGGGCCGGTGGCCCGGGTGCTGGGGAGGATCCACGCCGGGATGGCGCTGCGGCAGGAGCAGGTCAACGGCCACCCGGCCCTCGTCCTGCGCTTGGACGGCCGCGTCGACACGGTCCTCGCGGTCCGCGTCGACGACGGCCTCGTCACGGGGCTCTACGCCGTCCGCAACCCGGAGAAGCTGTCCCGCCTCGGCCGGGAGACGGCCGTGAGCCGCTGAGCCGCTGAGTCGCTCAGTCGCTCAGTCGCCGGGTTTCTGAGCGCCGCTGAGCCCGCTCAGCCCGCGTCCGCGGTACCGGTCCGGCGGCGCCGGGTCGCCACGGCGGCGAGGACCGCGCCGACGGCGAGTACGACCAGCCCCCGCAGCCACACGTCCTTCTCGATCTGCGTGGCGAGCACCACGCAGGACAGGGCGCCGAGCACGGGCAGCACCGTGGGCGCCCGGAAGTGGTCCCGATCGGCCGGGACGCGCCGCAGCACCAGCGCGGCGGTGTTCACGAGGAAGAAGACGACCAGCAGCAGGAGCACCAGCGTGGAGGCGAGCGTGGCCACGTTGCCGGTGAGGGCGAGGAGCAGCGAGAGCGCCGTCGTGGCGGCGATGGCCGCCCACGGGGTGCGGCGCCCGGGCAGGACGCGGGCCAGGACGCCGGGCAGCAGGCCGTCGCGTGCCATGCCGAAGGCCAGGCGGGAGGACATGATGCCGGTGAGCAGCGCCCCGTTGGCGACGGCGACCAGGGCCACGACGCTGAAGACCCGCGGCGGCACCCCGCCGGCCTCCTTGACGACCTCGAGGAGGGGCCCGCTGCTGTCCACCAGGGTGTGCGTCGGCACGGCCGCCGCAGCGACGCAGCCGACCAGCACGTACACGAGCCCGGCCGTGAGCAGCGCGCCGAACAGGGCGCGGGGGTAGGAGCGCCGCGGGTCGCGGGTCTCCTCGGCGACGTTGACGGACGTCTCGAAGCCGACGAAGGAGTAGTACGCCAGCACGGCGCCGCTCAGCACCGCCGCGACGGGTCCGCTCCCCTCGGTGCCGACCTCGGTCAGGCGGCCGAGGTCCCCGTCGCCGCGGGCGAGGACCCAGCCGCCGAGCGCGATGACCAGGACGAGTCCGCCGACCTCGACGACGGTGGCGACGACGTTGGCCCGGGTGGACTCCTTGATGCCGCGCAGGTTCAGCAGCGCGAGCGCGCCCAGGAACACGAACGCCACCAGGGCGACGGGCAGCGTGACGAACTCGGCGAGGTAGTCCCCGGCGAACCCGCGGGCCAGCGCCCCCACCGACACCACCCCGGCGGCCAGCATGCAGAAACCGGCGAGGAAGCCCACGAACGGGCCGTAGGCCAGCGTGGTGTAGTGCGAGGCGCCGCCGGCCCGCGGGAACCGCGTGGCCAGCTCCGCGTAGGAGGCCGCGGTCAGCATGGCCAGGCCCAGGGCCACGGCCAGCGGCAGCCACACCGCGGGCCCGGACTCGGCGGCGACCTGGCCCACCAGCACGTACACCCCCGCCCCCAGGACGTCGCCGAGGATGAAGAAGTACAGCAGCGTGGTGGTGAGGGTCTTGCGCAGGGGGGACGGGTGCGCCGTCGACGGGTCTTGCGTGTCGTTCATGGACCACGTGTGCCCGCTCCGGGCCCGTGACACCCGGTGCCCCCGCCACTTGCCCCCGCCCGGGCGGATACCGGTGCGCCGACCGCGTCCATTCGGACAGGACTCGGACAGGCACCGGAGCGTCGCCGAGCAGCCGTCCAGGGCGTCACTGTGAGTGACGAAGGCGAGCAGCCCGGCAGGCCTAGCCGTGCGTTCCAGGGGACGTCGTCGGCCCGGTCGGCCGACCGGGCGTCCACGCACGCGATCACCGTGTCGAAGAGGACGAGGACCTTACTGGGCCCGGGCCGGTCATCCTGCGGAGCCCGGTAAGGGACCGACTACCGAACATGCGTACGGCGATCGTCCGCACCAGTCCCGCAACGGACTCGGCCAGTGCCGAGAGGCCGCTTGCAGCAAGGCAGGTGGACCGCGCCCCGCACTGGGCACCCCAGCCGCTGGCGAGATCCCGTAGATCCTCGGCACTTTCGCTACTGCCGGGCAGGCCGACTCCGCTCCTACGCTGCTCACATCCCCTCCCCCGACGGAAAGGCGAACCATCGTGCCCGGAAGAGACAACGAGGCAGCGAGCATCACTCGGCGCACAGCACTGGAACGCGGTGCCGGTATCGCTGCCATAGGCGCCGGAACCGTCATGGCCGCCGCAGGATCGAACCGGCCCGCCGCTGCCGCAGTTCCCCGGGCGCAGTCGCCGGATCATCCCTTCAGCTCGCGTAGCACCATGCTGCCGGCGTCCGTGGCGGGAGTAAGCATTCCGGACAGCCAACTGGCCCGAGCCGCCGTGGCGTTCACGAGGAAGGTCTCGTCCTCGGCGCTCTTCAACCATGTCATGCGGACGTACCTGTACGGCTCACTCCTGTTCGACCGACGCGGCGTCCGCTACGACCGCGAACTCGCCTTCGTGGCATCCGTCCTGCACGATCTCGGGCTGGTGAAGGCATATCAGACCTCGGACGAGCGTTTCGAAGTCGACGGCGCCGACGCCGCCCGAAAGTTTCTGCGCAAACAGCGCATGCCGTCCGACCGTATCTCCGTCGTCTGGGACGCGATCGCCCTGCACACCAACGCAGGCATCGCGACCCGGAAAAGGGCGGAGATCGGAATAGTCTCTGTTGGATCCGGACTTGACTTCACGGGTGTCGGCCTCGAGAACATTCCGTCCGACACTCTCACCGAAATCCTCGCCGCGTTCCCCAGAGCCGGATTCAAGCAGGACGCTCTCGCCAACATGTTGTCGCTGTGCCGCACCAAACCGATGTCGGTCCTCATGCACCCCTTCGCCGAAGTCGGCCGCCGTCACCTCCCGGACTTCCCGGTGCCCACCGTGGAGGACCTCCTGCTTGCCGCCCCTTTCGAGGAGTGACGGACGACGACCGGAGGAACCTCTAGGCAGCTTGTGGTTGTGGCGGAGCTCGAACCCGCGCACCGCGGTGAGTAGCGGTCCGAGACCGTCCAGCAGCGGCGTGGGCGGGACCAAGGACAAGTCCCACACTCGCGGCCAGGACGCGAGCGGCTCCACGGTGCCGTCGACCTGGTCGACGCCGGCGGGCAGACCTTGCTCCACCTCGACGGCCGCGGGTGCGGGGCCAAGTGTCGTCCGGTCCCACCGCTCCCCCACGCCCGTGGCACCGCACGCGTCCGCGCCCGCGGTGGGGGGCGGGTGCGCGGCGAGGAAGCGGGTGCCCTTATGGCCGGTCCGGGGCCACCCTGCTGCCGCTCGGTGAGCGCCGGGCTGGCGGCGGCATCCGAGACGGCCTGGTCGAGAACCGTCCCGTCTCCTGCCCCGAGCCGACGGGGCCACGGGCGGGTTCTAAACGCCCTCTTGCCAATCTGCCGGCTGATCCAAGGCAGCGCCCCCTTCACGCTGCGCTGCCATGTGTGGGGAAGGAGACAGCTTCCGAGTAGATCGGGCCAGCAGAAGGGCCCGCTCCTGGTAGAAGACCGGGTCGGATCGGTAGTTGGAGTGGCCCTGGAGCGGGGCAGGCAGTGGGTGTTCCTCGGTGCGCCCGTAGGCCAGGGGGTCCTTGAGGGCATCGTGATCGACCAGCGAGCCCCCAGCAGCTGAGCCGGTCTTCACAGGTGTCGGAGTGTGAATTCCGCGCTGGCATACTCGCCACCCTGCGGATCGCTCCCGGCCGGGTATCCGCCCGCCGGAAGACGCGAGACGAAGACTTCGGCATCATCCACAGGCACGTATCCCAATTCCGCTCCGGCATCGGTATCCCAGAAACGGCGAGTGTTGGCGGAGACTGCATACGCGGTCTCGAAGCGCACCTCCGGAGCGGCGAGAGCCGCCCGGACGAAGCCGAGGCAGTCGCGGGGGCTCAACCACGTGGACAGATGCCGCGGCTCGCTCGGCGCATCCTCGAAGCTCCCGATGCGCAGGCACACCACCGACAGACCGAACTTGTCCGCATACAGACGCCCGAGCGCCTCCACCGCGACCTTGCTCACCCCATACAGCCCGTCGGGCCGCACGGGCATGTCGGGAGTGACGGTCTGCGCGACCGGATAGAAACCGCTGACGCGGTTGCTGCTGGCCAGCACGACCCGCCGAACTCCCTGCAGCCGCGCGGCCTCCAGCAAGTTGTGTGTTCCCCGAACATTGCCATCCAGCAGCTCCGGCAACGGCGCCTCATCAGGCACCCCACCCAGATGCACCACGGCGTCCACGTCCTTCAGTGCTGCTGTTACCGCCTCAGCGTCACGCAGATCCAGCTGGTGAACGACCTCCTTCGGCGACTGCGGAGTGAGCCCGACACGATCGACGAGAACCAGCCGCTCCACCTCATCACGCAGGCCGGCGCGCACCACCGACCCGATCCGCCCGGCCGCCCCCGTGATCGCCACAGTGTCAAGTCTCGTTCCCATAGGGGCCATCCTGCCCGAGATCACCGACAGCCGGGCCCCCGCGGACCTTACGAGCGTGACCACGCAGAAAGCAACGGTGATCTGCCTCGCAATCAAGCGGGTGGAATGCAACACAGCCGGCAACCGGCGTCGCGAATGCCGCACCGGCAGACGGCCAGGGCAATCACCACACGTACTAGGGCGTTTCCTTCGGATCACCGCGCGGACCAGATGAAGATGGCGGCGAGGTGGAGTCCGGCCAGGTAGATGGTC
>NZ_JASCXL010000131.1:0-27011 GCF_030010595.1 Streptomyces sp. CC224B
GCCGGGAGCCGTCGGCCTGTCGGCCGGGAGCCGTCGGCCTGTCGGCCGGGAGCCGTCCGCCTGGCGTTCGGACGCGGTTCAGGTACCGGCGGGGATCAAGGGCACTGTAGGTTCGGCGCATGGAGGAGCTGGACCGACAGATCGTGGAGCTGCTCGTCAAGGACGGGCGGATGAGCTACACCGACTTGGGCAAGGCCACGGGCCTGTCCACATCGGCCGTGCACCAGCGGGTGCGGCGGCTCGAGCAGCGCGGGGTGATCCGCGGGTACGCCGCGGTCGTCGACCCCGAGGCCGTCGGCCTGCCGCTCACCGCCTTCATCGCGGTGCGTCCTTTCGACCCCAGCGCCCCCGACGACATCGCCGAGCGGCTGGCCGGAGTACCGGAGATCGAGGCCTGCCACAGCGTGGCCGGCGCGGAGAACTACCTGCTGAAGGTCCGGGTCGCCACCCCGCACGAACTGGAGAACCTGCTGGCCAGGCTGCGTTCGCTGGCCGGGGTCTCCACCCACACGACGGTGGTCCTGTCCACGCCGTACGAGGCCCGCCCGCCCCGCATCTGAGGCCGCCGCCCCGGGCCGGCGCGCGCGCCTCGCCGCGTACTCGGGCGGCCCGGTGCGGCCCGGACCCCGGCGGCGGGCCGCCACGGGCCGGGCGCGACACTGGTGTCCATGTTGTCCACGAGTGAGCGCGCCACCCCCGACAGCGGACACCGCACCGTCCTGCTGCGCGGCGGAGAAGTCCACAGCCCCGCCGACCCCTTCGCGACCGCGATGGTCGTCGAGCGCGGCCACGTCGCCTGGGTCGGCTCCGAAGGCGCGGCCGACGCCTTCGCGGACGGGGTCGACGAGGTCGTCCAGCTCGACGGCGCGCTGGTCACCCCCGCGTTCACCGACGCCCACGTGCACACCACCGGCACCGGGCTCACGCTCACCGGCCTGGACCTGTCCGGGGCCGGGGACCTGGCCGAGGCCCTCGCCCTCGTCCGCGCGTACGCCGCCGGACGGCCGGGCGACCGCGTCCTGCTCGGGCACGGCTGGGACGCCGCCCGCTGGCCCGGCGGCCGGCCGCCCACGCGCGCGGAACTCGACGAGGCCGCGGGCGGCCGCCCCCTGTACCTCTCGCGGATCGACGTGCACTCCGCCGTCGTCACCACCGCGCTCCTCGACCTGGTGCCCGGCGTCGCCGACGAGCCCGGCTTCCACCCCGACGCGCCCCTGACCGCCGCCGCCCACCACCGGGTACGCGAGGCCGCCCACGCCGCCGTCACGCCCGAGCGGCGCGCCGAGGCCCAGCGCGCCGCGCTGCGGCACGCCGCGTCGCTCGGCATCGGCTCCGTCCACGAGTGCGCGGGCCCGACCATCTCCGGCGAGGCCGACTTCACCGCCCTGCTGCGCCTGGCGGCCGAGGAGCCCGGGCCGCGCGTCGTCGGCTACTGGGGCGAACTCGGCGCCGAGGGCGTCGCCCGCGCGCGGGAGCTGGGCGCGGCGGGCGCCGCGGGCGACCTGTTCGTGGACGGCGCCCTCGGCTCCCACACGGCCTGCCTGCACGAGCCGTACGCCGACGCCGAGGGCACCGGCAACGCCTACCTGAGCGCCGCGGACGTGGCCGACCACGTCGTCGCCTGCGCCGAGGCGGGCCTCCAGGCCGGCTTCCACGCCATCGGGGACGCCGCCGTGACCTCCGTCGTGGACGGTGTGCGCGCCGCCGCCGACAAGCTCGGCGTCGCCCGCGTCCGCGCCGCCCGGCACCGCGTCGAACACGCCGAGATGCTCACCCCGGAGACCATCGCCGCCTTCGCCGAGTTCGGCCTCACCGCCTCGGTGCAGCCCGCCTTCGACGCGCTGTGGGGCGGCGACGGCATGTACGCCCGCCGCCTCGGCGCCGAGCGGGCCCGCACCCTCAACCCGTACGCGGCCCTGCTGCGCGCCGGTGTCCCGCTCGCCTTCGGCTCCGACAGCCCCGTGACCCCCTTCGACCCCTGGGGGACCGTCCGCGCCGCCGCCTTCCACCACACCCCGGAGCACCGGGTGTCCGTGCGCGCCGCGTTCACCGCCCACACGCGCGGCGGCTGGCGGGCCACCGGCCGTGACGACGCGGGTGTCCTGGTGCCCGGCGCGCCCGCCGACTACGCCGTGTGGCGCACCGGCGAGCTCGTCGTGCAGGCCCCCGACGACCGCGTCGCCCGCTGGTCGACCGACCCGCGCTCCGGCACCCCCGGCCTGCCCGACCTCACCCCCGGCGCCGACCTGCCCGTCTGCCTGCGCACGGTGGTGGCCGGGCAGACCGTCTTCGTACGGCCGGGCGAGTGACGCCGGTGCGGACGCGCGGCTCCGAACGGGGCCACGCGGCGCGTCGCGCGCCCGGCGCCGCTCCCCACTGACCTGCTGATCTACGGCAAGCGCCCAGGTCAGGGGGGTATTGACAGACGGCGGCCGTCGGCGGGTAGGTTCGGCCGGGTCCACCACAGGACGTCCGACCGGTGAGCCTGCACGCAGTCGTCGAACGCCGCTGGGTCACGGGTGGCGCGCCGCACCGGCGCACCACCACAGGGAGCCAGGTCCAGCGCCCGCGACGCCCGGGCGCGGGAACGCGATCGCCGGGGCCCGGGCGTCCCTCCCGCTCCTCGGGAGCTCGGGGGAGGTGCGACCCGGGTGGGGCCCGGACGCTCAGTAGACAACGGTTCTCGGTCGGCCCGCAGCCAGCGGGCCCCGGGCCGGCCCGAAGGGCACCGGGCCCCGACCCGCAGGACCACCCGCCGCGCCGGCCGCCCCGGTGCCGTGGGGCCGCGAGAGCCCCAGGCGGGGGCCACTATGGTGGTCCCCTGCGTACGAACGAAGGGGCAGTAGTGAGCAACGGCGGCGGGATCGGCGAAGCGGCGGAAGCGGGGCGGCAGTTCGGCCCCCTCGGCAAGGCCTTGGTGATCATCCCGACCTACAACGAGGCGGAGAACGTCCAGGCGATCGTGGGCCGGGTGCGCGCCGCCGTGCCGGAGGCGCACGTACTCGTCGCCGACGACAACAGCCCCGACGGCACCGGCAAGATCGCCGACGAGCTGGCGGCCGCGGACGACCAGGTCCACGTGCTGCACCGCAAGGGCAAGGAAGGCCTCGGCGCCGCCTACCTCGCGGGCTTCTCCTGGGGCCTGGAGCACGGCTACGGCGTCCTCGTCGAGATGGACGCCGACGGCTCGCACCAGCCCGAGGAACTGCCGCGGCTGCTCACCGCCCTCAAGGGCGCCGACCTCGTGCTCGGCTCGCGCTGGGTGCCGGGCGGCCGGGTCGTCAACTGGCCCAAGTCCCGCGAGTTCCTCTCCCGCGGCGGCAGCACGTACTCCCGGCTGCTGCTCGACGTGCCGATCCGCGACGTCACCGGCGGCTACCGCGCCTTCCGCCGCGAGACCCTCGAAGGGCTCGGCCTCGGTGACGTGGCCTCCCAGGGCTACTGCTTCCAGGTCGACCTGGCCCGGCGGGCCGTCAAGGCCGGGTACCACGTCGTCGAGGTGCCCATCACCTTCGTGGAGCGCGAGCACGGCGACAGCAAGATGAGCCGCGACATCGTCGCGGAGGCGCTGTGGCGGGTCACCGCCTGGGGCGTGGGGGAGCGGGTCGGCAAGGCCATCGGCCGCAAACAATCCTGACCGCGTCCGCCCGCCCCTCCGGGCCGGGCTTTCCGTGTCCGCTCTCCCCGGGCTGCGCTGTCCGCGTCCGTCCTTCGGTCGGGCTTTCCGCGTCCGCCGTCCTCGGGCTGCGCTGTCGGCGTCCGCTCTCCGGGCCGGGCTTTCCGCGTCCGCTCTCCCCTTGGGCTGCGCTGTCCGCGCCCGCCCTCCGAGCCGGGCCTTCCGCGCTCGCCGCCCGTGCTGCGCTCTCCGCGCTCCCCCTCCGCGTCCGCGTGGTGCGGTCCCGCCGACGGGACCGGCCGCGTCCTCCGGCACCCGTACCGATCACCCGCTTATCCCGGTCTGAGCCCGGGACAGGCACACTGGGACCATGACGACTGGCGCACCGCCTCCCTTCACGACCCCCGCCCGGCCCCGACGCTCCCGCGTGCTCCGGTTCCTGCCCCTCGCCGTGATCGGGTGGCTGGTCCTGGAGGTCTGGCTGCTGACCGTGGTGGCGGGCGCGTCGAGCGGCCTGGTCGTGTTCCTGCTGCTCGTGGGCGGGCTGGTGCTCGGCTCCTTCGTCATCAAGCGCGCCGGACGCCGTGCGTTCAAGAACCTGAGCGAGGCCGTGCGCCAGCAGCAGAGCGGTGTGACGCCCCAGCGGGAGCAGGGCGGCGGCAGCGCCCTCACGATGCTCGGCGGACTGCTGCTGATCCTGCCGGGGCTGGTCTCGGACGCCCTCGGCCTGCTGCTGCTCGTGCCGCCGCTGCAGAAGGCCCTCAGCCGCAGCGCCGAGCGCGCCTTCGAGCGCAGGCTCCGCGACGCCGCGGCGGCCGCGCCGGGCAACCTGGGCGACGCCTTCCAGCAGGCCCGTATGCGCCACCCGGACGGCAAGGTCGTCCAGGGCGAGGTCATCCACGAGGACCAGCCGCCGACGCACCACCCGGCCCACGGCCCGGACGACCCGCAGCTTCCCCGCTGAGGCAGGCCCCTGGCCCACAGCGCGTCCGGCAGGCCACCGGCCTGCTGCGCGTCCACAGGCCCCGGCGAACGACGCGCGCGCTGGCGTTCTAGCAAGCCCCGACCCACTAAGCGCCTGGCAGGCCTCTGGGCTGCCGGGCCTCTCACCCGCCTCCGCCCGGGCTGCCGCGCAGGGCGCGCAGGGCGGAAGCGGCCGGGCAGCGCGACGAGGGCCGGGGCCGCTGCGTGCTGCAGCGGCCCCGGCCCTCGTCGTACTTCTGAAAAACCGCGTGCCTAAGCGGACTTGCGGCTGTCACGCGGGTGCACCGCGATGTTCATCGCGCCGGACCTGAGGACCGCCAGGCGCTCCTCGAGGACCTCCTCGAGCTCTTCTCGAGTGCGGCGCTCCATGAGCATGTCCCAGTGCGTACGCGCGGGCTTGCCCTTCTTCTCCTCCGGTCCGTCGCCGTCGACGAGAAGTGCCTGGGCCCCGCAGACCTTGCACTCCCACTCCGGCGGGATTTCCGCCTCCACCGAGAACGGCATCTCGAATCGATGTCCGTTCTGGCATGCGTACTCCACGGCCTGGCGCGGGGCCAGGTCGATGCCGCGGTCGGTCTCGTAGCTGGTCACCACGAGGCGCGTGCCGCGAAGAGCTCGCTCACTCATGAATAGTGCCTCCCGGGCTTGTCGCCCACAGGACAGGTCTGTCGCTGTCGTCGTCTTCCGGACAACGTCCGGTCGGCGGTAAAGATTCCCGTAGCGGGTCATGCGTCGCCGTCGTATGCCGCCCCTTGTTGTACCCACCGGCGCCCGGTTTGTCACATCTGGCAGCAGATGTCACCCAGCGTCTCTCGAAGCTCAGCGCGCAGTAACGGTACGCCTGGCAGGCCAAACGCGTACACTACCGTCCTTCGTCCCCGGTTGCTAAATCCGCCCCCGGAACGGGAGGGTCCGCGTCGCCCGCCGCGGTCGGCCGCGCCGGGCCCTCAGACCCAGGTACCGCGCTCCTTCAGTACGTCGCGCAGCGTCCGGGTGCGGTCCGTCATGATGCCGTCGACCCCCAGGTCGAGCAGCGCGTGCATGCGGTCCGCGTCGTTGACGGTCCACACGTGTACCTGGAGCCCCCGCGCGTGGGCGGCGCGGACGAAGCGGTGGTCGACCACCCGCACCCCCGACTGCGCCTCGGGCACCTGCGCGCACACCGCCGAGACGCGCGGCACCGTCGGCACCCCCAGGGAGCGCAGCCGCAGCGCCAGCACGCCGCGCGTCCCGTACGAGGTCGCGAGGCGCGGTCCGGCGAGCCGCCGGGCCCGCGCCACCCGCGCCTCGGAGAACGAGCCGACGCAGATCCGGTCCCAGGCCCCGGTGCGCTCGATCAGCCGGAGCAGCGGCAGCAGGGCGGGCTCGGCCTTCACATCCACGTTCCAGCGCGCCTCGGGGAACTCCTCCAGGAGCTCCTCGAAGAGCGGCACCGGCTCCCGCCCCGCCACGCGCGCGTGGCGCACCCGCGCCCACGGCAGGTCCGCGATCCGGCCGCCGGTGTCGGTCACGCGGTCGAGCGTGGCGTCGTGGAACGCCACGAGCCGCCCGTCCGCCGTGGCGTGCACGTCCGTTTCCAGATAGCGGTAGCCCTCCCCGACGGCGCGCCGGAACGCCGCCGCGGTGTTCTCCAGGCCGTCGGCGGCCCCGCCGCGGTGGGCGAAGGCGATCGGCCCCGGATGGTCGAGGTACGGGTGGCGTACGCGCGTGGTCACCGACGCAGTATCGCCCGCCCCGATGGACCGCCGGCGGCCACCACGCCCCCCGCGGTCGGCGCCGGGACGGCGAACAGGCGCAGGAAGAACTGGGCGAGCGGCCCGATCACGAGGGCGTACAGGACGGTGGCCACGCCCAGGGTGCCGCCCAGCGCGAAGCCCGTGACGACCACCGCCACCTCCACCAGCGTGCGCATCAGCCGGATCGAGCGGCCGGTGCGCTCGTGCAGGCCCGTCATCAGGCCGTCGCGGGGCCCGGGGCCGAACCTGGCGGCGATGTACAGGCCGGTCGCCACGCCGTTGAGGACGATGCCCGCCGCCATCAGCGGGATCCGCACCCCCAGGCCGTGCGCGTCCGGCATCAGCGCGAGTGTGCCGTCGATCGCCAGCCCCACGACGAAGACGTTCGACACCGTGCCGAGGCCCGGGCGCTGCCGCAGCGGGATCCACAGCAGCAGCACCGCGGCGCCCACGTAGATCGTGACCATGCCGAGCGAGATGCCGGTCAGCTCGGCGAGCCCTTGGTGCAGCACGTTCCAGGGCTCCAGGCCGAGGCCCGAGCGCACCAGCAGCGCCGAGCTCGCGCCGTACAGGACCAGGCCCGCGTAGAGCTGGACGAGGCGGCGGACGAGGTGTCCGCCGGCCGGGCGCCGGAGGGTGAACCGGCCCGGACGGGCCGGGGCCGGGACGGACAGGTCTGGGTTTTCCGTGGACAAGGGGTCCCCCGTTGGTGGTGGTGGCCTGACGCATGACACTCTGTGGCTTGGCGCACGGCGCCAACCACGGCCAATTCGATGAAGGTGGACTGGGATCATGGCTCAGTGGACATCGGCGGTGGGCTCGGCCCAGCTCGCCCGGCTGCTCACCTCCCAGCAGGCGCGCCCCGCGGGCGGGGGCACCCGCCGCCCGCCCGCCTACCGCGCCCTCGCCGACGGCATCCGGCTCCTCGTCCTGGAGGGACGCGTTCCTGTGGCCGCGCGCCTGCCCGCCGAGCGGGAACTCGCCGTCGCGCTGTCCGTGAGCCGCACCACGGTCGCCGCCGCGTACGAGGCGCTGCGGGGCGAGGGGTTCCTGGAGTCCCGCAGGGGAGCGGGGAGCTGGACCGCGGTCCCGGCCGGGAACCCGCTGCCCGCGCGCGGGCTCGAACCCCTGCCCCCGGAAGCCGTCGGCTCCATGATCGACCTCGGCTGCGCGGCCTTGCCCGCCCCCGAGCCCTGGCTCACCCGCGCCGTCCAGGGCGCCCTGGAGGAGCTGCCGCCGTACGCGCACACCCACGGGGACTACCCGGCCGGGCTGCCCGCTCTGCGCGCCGCGCTCGCCGAGCGCTACACCGCGCGGGGCGTGCCGACCATGCCCGAGCAGATCATGGTCACCACCGGCGCCATGGGCGCGATCGACGCGATCTGCCACCTCTTCGCGGGCCGCGGCGAGCGCATCGCCGTCGAGTCGCCCAGCTACGCCAACATCCTCCAGCTCATGCGCGAGGCGGGCGCGCGCCTGGTGCCCGTCGCCATGGCCGAGGGGCTGCGCGGCTGGGACCTGGACCGGTGGCGGCAGGTGCTGCGCGACGCCGCGCCGCGCCTGGCGTACGTCGTCGCCGACTTCCACAACCCGACCGGCGCGCTCGCCGACGAGGACCAGCGCCGGGGCCTCGTCGACGCGGCCCGCTCCGCGGGCACCGTCCTCGTCGTCGACGAGACGATGAGCGAACTGCGCCTGGACGACCTCACCATGCCGCGCCCCGCCTGCGCCTTCGACCCGGCGGGCGCCACCGTGATCACCGTGGGGTCGGCGAGCAAGGCCTTCTGGGCGGGCATGCGCATCGGCTGGGTGCGGGCCGCGCCCGACGTGATCCGCAGCCTGGTCGCCGCCCGCGCCTACGCCGACCTGGGCACCCCCGTCCTTGAACAGCTCGCCGTGAACTGGCTGCTCACCACCGCGGGCTGGCAGGAGGCCGTGGACCTGCGCCGGGCGCAGGCCCGTGACAACCGCGACGCGCTCGTGGCCGCCGTGCGCCGGGAGCTGCCCGGCTGGGAGTTCGACGTGCCGCGCGGCGGCCTGACCCTGTGGGTGCGCACCGGCGGCCTGTCCGGTTCGCGCCTCGCCGAGGTCGGCGAACGCGTCGGCGTCCGGGTGCCCTCCGGCCCCCGCTTCGGCGTGGACGGCGCCTTCGAGGGCTACGTCCGGCTGCCCTTCACGGTCGGCGGTGCCGTCGCGGACGAGGCGGCGGTACGGCTCGCGGCGGCGGCGCGGCTCGTGGAGACCGGGGCGGGCGGGGCGGTGCAGGGGTCGTACCCGTTCGTGGCGTGAGGCGCCGGGGGCCGCTCCGCCTGGGACGAGGAGCAGGGCGTTCCGCCGTCCGGGGGGCGTTCCCCCTGCGTCAGCCCTCCGCGCCGGCGGGGGCCGCCGTGAGCGCCGCGTCGGTGCCGGCGGCCGCGTCCGGCTCCGGTGCCGGGGCCAGGTCGTCGTCCGCGGGCGCCGTGCGTTCGGGGAGCAGGTCCATGACCGCCTGCCGGTGCGCCTCGCTCGTCGCGTCGTCGTACGGGTCCGGCGTCGCCGGGACCTGGAGCCGGTGCACCCGGCCCGCGCCGAGGCGGGCGTAGCCGCGGCCCGCCGGAACCTCCGTCGTGGGCGTCGTGGGCGGTGCCGCCCCGAGGACGGCCTGCAACTGGTCGCCGGCGGCGGGGCCGAGCACCACGCGCGCGCGGGTGTGCTGGCGCACCCCGTCGCTGAGGGCGTCCATGCTGTCGAGCTGTTCGGCGACGACGACGGTGACGCCCGCCGCCCGGCCGTGCCGCAGCGGCACCTGGAGCAGGGACTGCGGGTCCCGGTGGCCGTCGGCCGCGGCCAGGTGGCCGAGCGTGCCGGGGCGGTCGAGGAGGATCCACAGCGGGCGCCTGACGTCGTCGGGCGGCGGGTGGCCCGCCTGCCGCGCGCGGTTGGCGGCGATCAGGCGCCGCTCCGTCTCGTGCGCCGCCCACTCCAGGGTCGCGAGCGCCCCGGACAGCCCGCACTCCACGGTCAGCACGCCCCTGCGCCCGATCAGGCACGCGTAGTCGCCGGTGCCGCTGCCGTCGACGACGACGATGTCGCCGTACCGCAGGGCCTGGAGGGCGAGGGAGCGCAGCAGCGTGGTGGTCCCGCTGCCGGGCTGGCCCACGGCGAGCAGGTGCGGCTCGGTCGAGCGGGGGCCGGTGCGCCACACCACGGGCGGCGCGTCGCGCTGTTCGCCGCCGTCGGTCACGGGCAGGGTGCGCTGGACGGCGCTCGGGTCGGTGAACCCCAGGACGGCCTCGCCGGGCGCGGTGACGAACCGCTGGGCGGCGATCCCGGTGGACAGCGGCGGCAGCACGTCCAGGATGAGCGAGTTGGCCTCCTCGTCCCACTCGAAGCGGTACTCGCGCCCGCGGCCGGACTTGGCGTGCAGCAACTGCTCGATCCGCGCGCGGGACTCCGGCTCGACGTCCGTGAAGTGCGCGGGATAGCGCACCACCAGGTGGGACACGCGACCGGTGTCGTCGAACTCGTAGGCGGGGAAGACGGGCTCCCACTCGCCGCCGTGCGCGAACAGCGGGCTCGGGTCGTCCGGAACGGAGAAGTACGGCACCAGCGCCTCGTAGAGGGACTGCAGGCGCTGGGTCTGCGCCTCCTCCACGTCGGCGGCGGGCTCGGCCGCGGGGGGCCGGCGGCCGGCCCAGGCGGCGGCCGCCATCAGGGAGACGGCGGCGAGCAGGGGCCCGTACGGCATGAGCGCCACGACCAGGATCACGGAGGCCGCGAGGAACAGCAGCGGTCCCCGCCGGTCCTTGGGGGTGGTGGACCACTTGCGGCGGCCGGCCCCGGCGAGGCGGCCGAGACCCCGGGTGATGGTGATCAGCGGATGGAGGACGTCCGTGGCCCCGTCGGCAGCGGACCGGGCCAGCTCGCGGCCGCGCGTGAGGTGCTCCCGGCCGCGGGCGATCTGGGCGGTGCCGGTGCTCAGGATGCGGGGGAGGGGGCGCCGGGCCACGTCGGTCTCCTCGCTGCGGTGGTGAGGAACTCGGCCGTCAGAACTTGATCCCGCCGAGCAGGCTGGCGAGGCTCGCGCTGCCCGCCTTGATGCCGGGCGCGATGGCGGTGCCCGCGAGGAAGAAGCCGAAGAGCGCGCAGACCAGCGCGTGGGAGGCCTTGAGTCCGTCCTTGCGGAAGAAGAGGAAGACGATGATGCCGAGCAGCACGACTCCGGAGATGGACAGGACCATGAGAGTTCTCCTGAAGGAAGGGGACAGTCACCATCAGTACTTCCAGGCTCACAGCATGTATCCATACGAGAAGGGGCGCAAATGGGGGAAATGGATGATATTTCCCCCGGATGGCGGCGGGTCGCCGGGAGGGACCGGGGAGGAAGCGGACGGCGCGTGCCGTCCGCGGGGAGCTTTGCCGCGGACGCGGTCGGTCATGTTCCGTGACGGGCAGTACCCTGTCGGTTCACTCGTCCGGCCGCGCGGCCGGACGCCGGTCACCCCGGGCCTCCGGCGACCCGCCGGACCCGGCCCACCCGTAGTGAAAGGCGGTCCCTCCATGAGCGAAGTCCCCGACCCGGAGGTCGTGGAGCTGGCGGGCAAGATCTTCGATCTCGCGCGCGCCGGTGACGCCGACGCGCTCGCCGCCTACGTCGACGCGGGCGTGCCCGCGAACCTCACCAACGACAGCGGTGACTCGCTCGTCATGCTCGCCGCCTACCACGGGCACGCGCCCGCGGTCCGCGTCCTCGTCGAGCGCGGCGCGGACGTCGACCGCGCCAACGACCGGGGCCAGACGCCGCTCGCCGGCGCCGTCTTCAAGGGCGCCGACGACGTGATCAAGGCGCTGCTCGACGGGGGAGCCGATCCGGCCGCGGGCACGCCCTCGGCCATCGACACGGCACGCATGTTCGGCAAGGCGGAGCTGCTCACCTTGTTCGGGGCCGCCTGAGCGGGGGTACTCGACCTGGTGCGACGGGGGCGCCGGAAATGTGGTCGCGGCGGGTGTAACCGCTGGGTCATCATGACGACGTGATTCACGGACGCGACGTCGGGGCAGGTCCTGCCGCGCGTGGCCCGTGATCGGCCCGTCCCGGGCCTGGTGCCCGGGGTCCTCGGGCCACCGACGAGAGGCAGAGGAAAATGGTCTTCGACAAGCAAGAGACGGCGGGCGGCCCGACGTGTTGGCGCACGGCCAGGTAATGCGGATTCCCGGTTGCGTCGACGCTTGATGTGAGGCTGTTTCCCATGTTCGAACCGGTCATAGCGCCCAGCGGTACGCTGCTCGGCCTGCTGCAGAGGGGCCGCGGCGACGGCACGCTGCACGCGCTCACCGCACCCCGGGCCGAGGCGCTCTCCGCCCTCGACCACTGCGTGCTCAACGACCCGCGGCACGACTGGCAGGTGGAGAACCGCTCCCTGTACTACGCCCGCCTCTACCTGGACCTGAACGGCGAGCTCGACGCGGTCGAGCGCCACCTCTTCGACCCCGAGGACGCCCTGGTCACGGACGACTCACGGACCGGCCTCGCGCTCTCCGTCCTGGGCCACCTGGCCTCGTACGACCGCCTGGACGCCCTCCGGATGCTCCGCCGCTACGCGCGGACCGGCACGAACTGGGCCTGGGCCCTGGACGAGCTCGCCCTGCGCGACGACGACGCGGCCCTGCGTGCCCTCGCCGGCCCCGTGCTCGCCCGGTTCCCCGCCGACGCCGAGGGCGAGGCCGCCCTCACCGCCGCCGTCCGGGACGCCTTCGAGCCCCGGCCCTGGCGGCTGTGGGCCGAGGATCCCCGCCCGGAGATCGGCGCCCGGGTGCGCGCCGCCCAGGAGCGCGGCTCCTTCGACCGCTGGCAGCGCCAGATGGAGCCCTCCGGCCCACGCCCCGGCTGGAGCGTCAGGGCCGTGCTCGACTGGGCCCAGGAGGGCCTTGAGCGCGGGGCCGCGCTGCACGTCCCGGCCGCCCGCTGCCTGTCCGCCGTCGCCGGGCCCGAGGACCGCGCCGAGATCCTCGCCGCCGCGCGGCACGGCACGGACGGGGCGCGCGGCACCGCCCTGCGCTACCTCGCCGACGTCCGCGACCCCGATGTACTCGACCTCCTGGAGGAGGCGGCGCAGAGCCCGTCGGCCGTCGTCGTGGACATCGCCGCCGAGACCTTCGAACGGATGCGCTCCGCCGCCGCCGTGCAGCGGGCCCGCCAGTGGGCCGGACGCCCGGACGCCCTTGGCGCGGCCGCCGGACGGGTCCTCGCCTGCCGGGGCGGCGCCGAGGACAGTCCCCTGGTGCTCGCCGCGCTCCGCGAGGCCGTGCGCGGCCACGGGCCGGACGCGCCGACGCTGTGGCCGCTCGTCGACGGGGCGGGGCGCCTCGGCATCGGCTGCGCGGCGCCCGTCCTGCGCCACGTCTACCGCGAGACCGCCTCCTCCCACCTCAGGGGCCGCGCCGCCCGGGCGCTGGCCGCGACCGACCCCTCCTTCGCCGCGGGCTTCGCCGTGGAGTGCCTGTGGGACTGCGAGGAGTCCACGCGCGAGGTCGCCGCGCGGCACGCCGAGACCGGTGACGCCCGCGTCGCCGCCCAGCTCCGGCGGCTCGCCACCGATCCCGCCGAGGAGGACGACGTGCAGTCGGCGGTACGCAGCCGCATCGGGCCGGACGCGCCCGCTGTGTGAGGCCACCGGTCGGCGCGGGGCGCGGCCCGGACGGGCCGGGGCCGTTCTCAGCGAGGACTTGGGGCCCGTCCGGGCGGGTGAGACCCCTGAGCGGCGCGGTCGGCCCGGACAGGGTGGGCCTGTGGGTCCAGGCGTGGGGGAGTGGGCGGGACGGCTCCGTCCTGGCCCGGCCACCGCTCCGCGCGCAGCGGAACGCTCATGGGACGTTCCTCGCCCGGAAAGATCCACGTTGACGTGGGCACGCCCGGTCTGACGACAACACCGGTATGCGTGTCGTCATCGTCACCGAATCCTTCCCGCCCGACGTCAACGGCGTGTCGCACTGCGCCCTGCAGACCGCCCGGCAGCTCGTCGCCCGCGGTCACGACCCCCTCGTCATCGCCCCCGCCACTGCCCCCACCGCCGTCTCCGCCCCCACCACCGTCTCCGCCACCACCGCCGACGCCGGTCACGACGACGTCGCGCCGTGCCCCGTACTGCGCGTCCCGTCCCTGCCACTGCCCGGGTATCCGCAGGTCAGGGTGGCGCTGCCCACACGGCGTCTCGCCGCCGCGCTGACCGCGCACCGGGCCGACCTCGTCCACCTCGCCAGCCCGTTCGTGCTCGGCGCCCGGGGCATGGCCGCCGCCGCGCGCCGCCGCATCCCCACCGTCGCCGTCTACCAGACCGACATCGGCGGCTACGCGCGTACGTACATGGGCCTGGGCGAGACGGCGGCGTGGCGGCGCATCCGGGCCGTGCACGCGGCCGCCGACCGCACCCTCGCGCCGTCCACCGCCGCTGTCGCCGACCTGGAGGCGCACGGCGTGCCCAGGGTGCGCCTGTGGCCGCGCGGTGTCGACACGGACCGCTTCCGTCCGGGGCTGCGCGACCCCCAGCTCCGGCGCGCGCTCGCCCCCGGCGGGGAACTCCTCGTCGGCTACGTGGGACGGCTGGCGCCGGAGAAGCACGTCGAGCTGCTGTCGCGGGTGTGCGCCCTCGACGGCGTACGGGTGGTCGTGGTGGGCGACGGGCCGAGCGCGCCCGCGCTGCGGACCGCGCTGCCGGGCGCGCGGCTGCTCGGGTGCCGCACCGGGGACGAGCTCGCCCGGCTCTTCGCGTCCCTGGACGTGTTCGTGCACACCGGCCCCCTGGAGACGTTCTGCCAGACCGTGCAGGAGGCCATGGCCAGCGGGGTGCCGGTGGTCGCGCCCGCCTTGGGCGGACCGCTCGACCTGGTCGTCCCCGGGCGCACCGGCAGCCTGGTGCCCCCGGGCGACGCCGACGCCCTCCGGGACGCCGTCTGGGCGCTGGCCGCCGACCCCGGGCTGCGGGCGGCGTACGGTGCCGCCGGGCGCGCCGCGGTCGCGGGGCGGACCTGGGACGCCGTGGGGGAGCAACTCCTCGGGCACTACGACGAGGTGCTCGCGCACCGGACGGCGGTGGCGGCGTGACGTCGGCCTCCCCGGTTTCCCCGGGCTTCCCGGTTTCCCCGGGCGGCCCGGTCCCCCAGGGCCTGCCGGTCTTCCCGGCCTCCCAGGACTTCCTGGCCTCGCAAGCCTCGCAGGCCTCGCAGGCCTCCCAGGACATCCAGGTCTCCCCGGCCTCCCAGGTCTCCCCGGCCTCCCCAGCCCCTCAGGTCTCTCCGGCCTCCCAGGGCTTCTCGGTCTCTTCGGTGCCCGCGGCCCCGAACTCGCCGGTGCCCTCGGTCTCTCCGGGACGGCTGCCCGCGCGGCCCCGCGGCTCGCGACCCGTGCGGCACACCGGGCCCTTGCGCATCGTGCGTCTCGCCAACTTCGTGACGCCCTCCTCGGGCGGGCTGCGCACCGCCCTGCGGGAGCTGGGCCGGGGCTATCTGGCCGCCGGGCACGAGCCCGTCCTGGTCGTGCCCGGGGAGCGGGCGTCGGCCGCCGAGACCGAGCAGGGCCTCGTCGTGACGCTGCCCGGGCCCGTGCTGCTGGGGACGGGCGGCTACCGCATGCTCGCCGACCGGCACGGCCTGACCCGCCTCCTGGAGCGCCTGGCCCCCGACCGCCTGGAGGTGTCGGACCGTACGACGCTCCGCTGGACCGGGCAGTGGGCACGCCGCGCCCGGGTCCCCGCCGTGATGGTCTCCCACGAGGCCGCCGACGCCGTGCTGCGCACCTGGGGGCTGCCACCGCGCCTGGCCCGGCGTGCCGCCGACACCCTCAACACCCGTACCGCGTACGCCTACGCGCGCGTGGTGTGCACCACCCGCTGGGCGGAGCGCGAGTTCGTCCGCATAGGGGCGGCCAACGTCGTCCGGGCGCCCCTGGGCGTGGACCTGCGGGACCGCCACCCCGGACTGCGGGACGCCCGCCTGTGGGACCACTACGCGCGCGGGGGCGACGCGCTGCTGCTGATGTGCTCCCGGCTGTCCGTGGAGAAACGTCCCGGCATGGCGCTCGACGCGCTGGAGACACTGCGCGGCCGGGGCGTCCGGGCGGTCCTCGTCGTCGCCGGGGACGGGCCGCTGCGCGCCCGGCTCGAACGGCGGGCCCGCGAGCGGCGGTTGCCGGTGTCGTTCCTCGGCCACGTCGCCGACCGCGCCGTGCTGGGGGCGCTCCAGGCCACCGCCGACGTGTGCCTGGCGCCTGGGCCCTGCGAGACGTTCGGCCTGGCGGCGCTGGAGGCGCTCGCGTGCGGGACCCCCGTGGTGGCCAGCGCCTCCTCCGCGTTGCCGGAGATCGTCGGCGGGGCGGGCGCGGTGGCCGCCGACACGGCCGGCGCGTTCGCGGACGCGGTCCGGGCGGTGCTCGCCCGGCCCGAACGGGACCGTCGGCAGCGGGCACGCGCGCGTGCGGAGCGTTTCGGGTGGGACGCTGCGGTGGCCGCGTTCCTCGCGGCACACGACGCGGAGCCCGACGTCACGTCCATGGCCCCCGGACGCCGTGCCCTGCCGCTCCCCGGGCTCGACAGTGCCCTTCCGGCCGACGACGGCCCTCCCGACGGCCCCGGCGGTGGCACATGAGCGCGCTCACCTACGCGGCCCTCGGGGACTCGCTCACCGCGGGCGTGGGCGATCCGGTCGGCGGTGCCTGGCGCGGCTGGGCGGCGCTGCTGGCGGAGGGCATCGGCGGCCCGGAACGGCCCGTGGCCTTCCGTAACCTGGCCGCGACCGGCGCCCGCACCTGCGACGTCCTGCACCGCCAGCTCCCCGCTGCGCTGACCTCGCGGCCCGGCCTGGTGTCCGTGGTCGTCGGCGTCAACGACACCCTGCGCAGCACCTTCGACGTGCACGCCGTGGCCGGGCGCCTCGACACGGTGTACGGGACCCTGACCGGGCACGGGGCGGTCCTGCTCACGGCCTGCCTGCCCGACCCCGGGGCGATGCTCGGGCTGCCCGGGGCCCTCGGCCGCCCCCTGGCCCGGCGGCAGCGGGCGGTGAACGCGGTCGTCCACGCGCTGTCGGAGCGCTACGGCGCCCTGCACCTGCACGCCGCCGACCAGGAGTGGGTCGCCGACCGCACCCTGTGGAGCGCCGACCGGCTGCACCCCGGCGAACGGGGCCACCGGGTGTTCGCCGCCCGCTGCCACGCCCTGCTCGCCGCCGAAGGCCTGGCACGGGGCGTCCCGCCCGGGACCGAGCCCGAGCTGCCGCCGCCCACCCGCACGGCGAGCCTGCGGTGGCTCGCCACGGCGGGCACGGGCTGGGTGGCCCGGCGCTGCACCGACCTGCTGCCCCACCTGCTCGCGCTGGCCGCCACCGAGGTGCGCCACGGGCTGCGCGGCACGAGCGGCGGCCTGGACGTGCGGACGGCGCACTCCGTCACGGCGGCGCTCGCCGGACTCACGCACCCCTAACCGCCCGCGCGGCGCCAAGACCCCCGGCCCGAGGCCACGAACCGCACCGGGGTGCCCGGCACCGCCTGCGCGGCTCCCGCCAAATCCTCCTGGCGCACCACGCCCACCACCGGGTAGCCGCCCGTGGTGGGGTGATCGGCGAGGAACACCACGGGCCCGCCGTCCGGCGGCACCTGGACCGCGCCGAGGACCATGCCCTCGCTGGGCAGCTCACCGCGGACCGCGCGCTCCAGCGCGGGCCCCTCCGTACGCAGGCCGATGCGGTTGCTCGCCGAGGACACGCGGTACGCGCGCGTGGTGAGCGTGCGCAGGGCCCCGGGTGTGAACCAGTCCGCGCGCGGCCCGGCCGTCATCCGCAGCACCAGCTCGCGCGGCGGCGCCGGCTGCGGGACGGTGTCCACGCGCGCGGGCGGGCCCGTCACGCAGCCCAGGGGCAGGACGGCGCCGTGCGCGAGGGGCGGCGGACCGAGGCCGGAGAGCAGGTCCGTGGAGCGGCTCCCGAGCACCGGCTCGACGGCCACGCCGCCACTGAGGGCGACGTAGGCGCGTACTCCGGAGAGGGCGGTTCCCACGTCCAGGAGCGCTCCGGCGGGCACCCGCACCGGCGCGCCCCAGGGGGCGGGCCTGCCGTCCACGGACACCGGGCAGGGCGCGCCGCCCACCGCGACGGTGACCGCGCACCGGGGACGCAGGGCACAGCCGTTGAGGGTGGCCTCCAGGACGGCCGCTTCCGGCGGGTTGCCGACCAGCCGGTTCACGAGGGCGGCGGCGGGCCGGTCGAGGGCCCCGGAGCGCGGCACCCCGAGGTGGGCGTGGCCGGGGCGCCCCTCGTCCTGCACGGTGGTCAGTGCCCCGGCCCGTACGACCACGACGGCCCGATCCGTCATCGGGCCTCCGGGACGAAGCGGACCCGTACGCCCGGGGACAGGAGCGCGGCCGGCTCGCGCGTGTGGTCCCACAGCACCGCGTCCGTGGTGCCGATGAGCTGCCAGCCGCCGGGCGACGGGCGGGGGTAGACGCCCGTGTACGGTCCGGCGAGGGCGACGGACCCCGCGGGCACCGTCGTGCGGGGCGTGGCCCGGCGCGGCACGTCGGGCAGCCCCTGGAGGCCCGTCAGATAGCCGAAGCCGGGCGCGAACCCGCAGAAGGCGACGCGGAACTCGGCCGCCGCGTGGATCCGCGGCACCTCCCGCACCGGCACCCCCCACGCGTCCGCCACGTCCGCCAGGTCCGGGCCGTCGTAGCGCACGGGGAGTTCGAGGACGTCCTCGGTGCGCGGGGGCAGCGCAGGGACGTCCCAGGAGGGCAGGCGGGCCGCGAGCCGCCCGGGGTCGTCGAGGCCGTCCAGGAGCACCGTGCGGGCCGCGGGCACGATCTCGCGCACCACGAGGTCGCCGGTGGCGCGGCGGCGCAGCAGCTCGGCGTGCAGGGCCTCGGCCGCGGCCCCGTCGGCGAGCTCGACGAGCAGCGCCCGCTCGCCCATGGGCAGCACGCGCACGTGCGGGCGCGTGGCGGAACCGGTCACGCGAAGGCCTCCACCCGGACACCGGCCGCCTCCAGGGCCGCGCGGACCCGCCGCGCCAGCACCACCGCCCCCGGTGTGTCGCCGTGCAGGCACAGCGAGCGCGCGCGGACCTCGATGCGCCGTCCGCTCAGGGCGGTGACGGCGCCGGACCCGGCGAGCCCGACGGACCGTTCGACCACGGCGTCCGCGTCGGTGACGACCGCGCCGTCGTCGCCGCGCGGCACGAGAGTGCCCTCGTCGGTGTACGCGCGGTCCGCGAAGGCCTCGGGGACGACCGGGAGCCCGGCCCGCTCCGCCGTCTCCAGGAGGCGGGAGCCGGGCAGGCCGAGCACCGGGAGCCGGTCACCGGCCAGCAGCACGCCCTCGACGACGGCGTCCGCCTGCCCGGCGTCGTGGACCACCCGGTTGTAGAGCGCGCCGTGCGGCTTCACGTACGACACCCGGGTGCCGGCCGCGCGGGCGAACACCTCCAGGGCGCCGATCTGGTAGGCCACCTCCGCGGCGAGCTCCGCGGGCGGCACGTCCATCGCGCGGCGGCCGAAGCCCGCCAGGTCGCGGTAGGAGACCTGCGCGCCGATCCGCACGCCGCGCTCGGCCGCCCGCTCGCACACGCGCCGCATCGTGACCGCGTCGCCCGCGTGGAAGCCGCACGCCACGTTGGCGCTGGTGACGACGGACAGCAGTTCGTCGTCGTCGGTGAGCCGCCAGCGTCCGAAGCCCTCGCCGAGGTCGGCGTTGAGGTCGATCGAGGCCCAGGTCATGAACGTGGCCGCTCCTGTTCGTCCGTGTGCGCCGGCCGGGCCGGCCGCTCGTGTGCATCGTTCATGTGCGTCGTTCGTGTTCATCGTTCATGGTCGTCGGTGCGTGGTCCCCGCGCGCGGGGACCGTCTCCGCGTCCCCGCGCGCGGGGAGGCCACACCCGTAGGGGCCGCCCGGCGGTACCGGGCCACCCAGGGTGGGCCGTATCAGGCCACCCTGTACTGCTCGTCGCGGGCGTCGGTGAGGAACATCTGTCCCGGCGCGTGGGTGAGCGCGAACGGCGGCCTGGAGGCCGTCACGGCGGCCTGGGGCGTGACTCCGCACGCCCAGAACACCGGGATGTCGTCGGGCTCGGCCTCCACCGGGTCGCCGAAGTCGGGCGTGCCGAGGTCGGCTATGCCGAGCCCGGCCGGGTCCCCGCAGTGGACCGGGGAGCCGTGCACGGCGGGCAGCAGCGCGCTCTCGCGGATCGCCGCCTCCAGGTGCGCGGGCGGCACCGGCCGCATGGAGACCACCATGGGGCCCCGGAGCCGCCCGGCGGGCCTGCAGGGGCGGTCGGTGACGTACATGGAGACGTTGCGGCCCTGTTCGACGTGGCGCAGGGGCACACCCGCCGCCGACAGGGCCCCTTCGAAGGTGAAGCTGCACCCGATGAGGAACGCCACCAGGTCCTCGCGCCAGTGGGCGAGGACGTCGGTGGGCTCGTCGACCAGCTCCCCGTGCTCCCACACGCGGTAGCGCGGCAGGTCCGTGCGCAGGTCGGCGCCCGGGGCCAGCGGCGTGGTCCAGGCCCCCGCGTCGGTGACGTCGAGCACCGGGCAGGGCTTCGGGTTGCGCTGGCAGAACAGCAGCATGTCGTACGCCCAGTCGGCCGGGACGGCGATCAGGTTCGCCTGGGCGTACCCGGACGCCCAGCCCGCCGTGGGGACGCTGAGACCGGCGCGGAAGCGCTCCCGTGCCGCCCCTGGGGTGAGGTCGCGGGTCTCCGTAGAGGTCACAGCAGTTCCCTTCCGCGCGTCTCGGGCAGCCCGAGGAGGGCGATGACGGCGAGCGCGTAACCGAACGCTCCGAAGATCAGCGCGCCGCCCACGCCCCAACTGTCCGCGAGGAACCCGACGGTGGTGGGGAACACCGCGCCCACCGCGCGCCCGGTGTTGTACGTGAAGCCCTGCCCCGTGCCGCGCACGGCGGCCGGATACAGCTCGCTCAGGAAGGAGCCGAAGCCGCTGAAGATGGCCGACATGCAGAAGCCCAGCGGGAAACCGAGCACCAGGAGAAGGCCGTCGGCGCCGTCCGGGATGTTCGTGTACGCGACGATGCTCGCGGCGGAGAGGAACGCGAACAGCGTGATGTTGCGTTTGCGGCCCAGCTTGTCGGTGAGGTAGCCGCCGGTCAGATAGCCGAGGAAGGCGCCCGAGATCAGGAACGTGAGGTACCCGCCGGTGCCGACGACCGTGAGGCCGCGGTCGTCCTTCAGGTAGGTGGGCACCCAGGTGGCGAGCGTGTAGTAGCCCCCCTGGACGCCGGTGGACAGGAGCACCGCGAAGAACGTGACGCGCAGCAGGCCCGGCTTGAAGATGGCCGTGAACGAGCCCTTGTCGGCGCTCTCCTCGCGCACGGCGGCCGCCTCCGGCGCGTCCTGGACGTTGCGGCGTACGTACACCACGAGCAGCGCGGGCAGCGCGCCCGTCCAGAACATCACGCGCCAGGCCAGGTCGTCGTCCAGGAGCTGGAACACCAGGGTGTACACGATCGCGGCGAGGCCCCAGCCGACGGCCCAGGCGCTCTGGATCGCGCCGAGCGTGCGGCCGCGGTTCTTCGCGCTCGCGTACTCGGCGACCAGGATCGCGCCGACGGCCCACTCGCCGCCGAAACCGAGGCCCTGGAGGGCGCGGAAGACCAGCAGCGTCTCGTAGTTGGGCGCGAAGCCGCAGGCGACGGTGAACACCGCGTACGTGATCACCGTGATCAGCAGGGCCTTCACCCGGCCGATGCGGTCGGCGACCACGCCCGCGACGGCACCGCCCACCGCCGACACGACCAGCGTGACGGTGGTGAGCAGGCCGGTCTGGCCGCTGTCCAGGTCGAAGTAGGCCTTCAGGGCGACCATGGTCAGCGGCAGCGTGAAGTAGTCGTAGGAGTCGAGCGCGTACCCGCCGAACGCGCCGGTGAAGGCGCGGCGGCCACGCGGCCCGAGCGCGCGCAGCCAGCCGAACGCGCCGCCGTCGTCGGGGAGTCGGACATCGTCCCGCTGGTCGCCGACGGGCGTCGGAGAGGGCGGTGGAGTCGTGCTCACGGGCACCTCGCAGAGGGGATGGGCGGTGCGGACGGGTGCGGAAGAGTGCGAAAGGGTGCGGAAGACTGCTTCTCAAGGGCCGAGCATGGCGGCGCGGTGCGGGGAGCGGGAGCCGCTTGCCGGTCCGTCTGCTGGACAACGTAGGGGATTGTTCAACGATCCCTCAATACCCGTGTTGTTTCGTTCTTCTCCCTGCGGTTGAATCCGGGCATGGCTGAGGGGATCGCTGAGCATGGCTGAACTGACGGGTCTCGCCGACGACCGCGCGCTGCTGGGCCGCACCAGCACCGCCGAGCGGGTCGCGGACATCCTGCGGAGCCGCATCGCCGAGGGCTACTTCCCGCCCGGCACCCGGCTGTCCGAGGACAGCATCGGCGGTGCCCTCGGGGTCTCCCGCAACACCCTGCGCGAGGCCTTCCGGCTGCTCACGCACGAACGGCTGCTCGTCCACGAGCTCAACCGGGGCGTCTTCGTGCGGGTCCTGACCGTCGAGGACGTCGAGGACATCTACCGCGTGCGGCGCCTGGTCGAGTGCGCCGTCGTCCGCGGCCTCGGCCGGCCGCCCTACGCCGTCGACGGACTCGCCGCGGCGGTCGCCGAGGGCAGGGCGGCGGCCCGCGCGCGGGACTGGAAGGGCGTGTCCACCGCCAACATCCACTTCCACCGCGAGCTGGTCGCGCTCGCCGGCAGCGACCGCACCGACGAGGTCATGCGCAGCGTCTTCGCCGAACTCCGGCTCGCCTTCCATGTGGTGGACGACCCGCGCCGCCTGCACGAGCCCTACCTCGCCCGCAACCGCCAGCTCCTCGAAGCCCTCCAGTCCGGCGACCGCACCGAGGCCGAGCGTCTGCTGGCCGAGTACCTGGACGACTCACTGCGCGGCCTGGTCGACACCTACGCGCGCCGAGTGGCGGAAGGCGGCCTGGGGGCACGCTGAGACGGGCCCCGAAGGGACGCGGGTCGCCCGAAGGGGCGCGGGGAACTGCGCGCCCAGCCACGAAGCACCTGCGGACGATGACGGCACCGGACGCAGCATTCGTCCCCTGTGGCGTCCGAAAAGGGGGGCCAGGCGTGAGCGCCCCGTCAGGGGCGCGGGGAACTGCGCGCCCAGCCACGCACGACGCGCGGACGACGACGGCCCGAGGCGAGCCACGCAGCCCGCCCGGCGCATGAGGGCGAGGCCGCAGGCCGAGGAACCCGCACCAGGCAAGCCCGCGCATCTGCACCGTTTCGACCGTTGTCAGACCGAGGACCTAGTCTGTGCACCGTGACTTCGCCTGCCGTACCGGACACCGCTCCGTCCCAGCTCAGCGCGGGGCCGCGGCCCGCGCCGGGCCCGGCCGCCGACGAGGGCCTGGCACGGCGCCTGCGCGCGCTCGCGTGCACCGCGCCACTGCACGACCTGGACGCCCGCAAGGCCAACCTCGCGGGCGAGTACTCGGTGTACGCGATGGCGGAGGTGGCCCTGTCGGCCATCGACCTCGTCACGCTGAACATGGACTTCGACACGGGCGCCGACCACGAGCAGATCGTCGCCCGGCTGCTGCCCCGCGTCGCCGCCCAGGCCCCGCGCCGCCCGGCCGCCGAGCACGAGCGCGTCGCCCGCTGGGTCCTGGAGAACCTGATCAACGTCGGCAGCGTGGACCGCGGCTTCCGCGCCGTCTACGGCACCTTCGACCCCGACGGGACGTACGTCCGGCGGGACTACGACTTCAAGCTCATCGAGGAAGTGCCCGGATACGGCGGCGGGGTCTACCTGCGCACCACCGACGAGGCGGTGAACGTCCTGGTGGGCGCCCTCGACACGGACGTCACCAGCGCCCAGATCGCCGCCGAGGTGAAGCTGGAGGTGCTCATCAGCCGCGGCCGCCTCGCCGACGCCCAGCTCGCCGCCGAGCAGGCGCGCTACCGCACGGTGCAGTACTCCGAGACCCTCCGCAAGGCCCTCGACGCCACCCGGCGCAACGTCCGCGCGGTGGACTGGCTGCGCGCCGTCCCCGACATGATCGCCGAGGCCCTCGACCACGTGGCCGACCGGTACCGCCACGAGAACGCCATCCTGACGAACATCCGCAAGGCCCGCGACGAGTCCGAGGACCCCGAGCAGAAGCGCCGCGCCGCCGAGCTCGTCGACATCGTCAAGGACTGCATCCGCCGCCACACCCAGCTCCAGTCCCGGCTCCTGGAAGCCGGCCCCCTGTTCCGCGCCGAGCAGGACCGGCAGGCCTTCGCCACCCCGGCCGCGCGCGCGGGCCTCGACCTGTACGGCCAGCTCCTGGCGCCCCTGCTCCCGCTCCCCGCCGAGCAGGCCACCCGCGTCACGGACGCCTACTTCGCGCACGGGACGGGCCTGCGCACCCCCGTCTCGGTGCGCGTCGGCGACCTCGTGGACATACTCCTGACGCCCCCCATGGAGCGCGAGCACCTGGGCGCGGAGATGCCCGAGCCCGACCTCGTCGCCACCCCCGACGACAGCCGCTTCAGCGAGGAGCAGCTCGCCGCCGCCATGGAGCTGCTCGCCCTGCCGCCCGACGCGCCCCGCAGGCTCTCCGGCCTGCTCGCCGACGCCCGCCGCCAGGACCCCGAGCTGCCGTACCTGGTCGCCCTGCTCGCCGTGCACGCGGCCAGCCCGCCCGTGGGCACCGCCTACCGGCAGGGTGAGGAGCGGCTCCTGTTCGCCGTGGACGACGGCACGGAGCTCGACGACCCCGAGTTCGGCGGCGCCGACCTCGTCGTCGGCACGGCCCTGCTCGACGCCGCGGGCATGGCCGCCGACCGGACGGAGGCGGCATGACGCCCCGCCCGCGCGGCACCGCCCCGAGCGCCGCGGCAGACGTACGTACGACCCACCGCAGCAAGGAGCCGCAGCCGTGACCGACCACCCCGCAGAGCACACCGCGTGGGGAGAGCCGGACGCCGCCCCCGCCCCCGCGGCCACGGCGCCCGTGACGCCCGCCGACGCGGCCGACGCCGCCCGGCTCGTCGCCTTCGGGCTCCAGCCCAAGCTCCAGCCCGCCCGCGATCAGGAGTACGGCGAGCTGCTGCGCCGCTACCGCGAGGACCCGCCCTTCGCGCGCCTCGCCGACGCCGTCGCCACCGGCCTCGGGCTCGTGGTCCTGGAGGTGTCCCCGCGCGCGGGGATGGCGGTCACCGCTGCCGAGGACTCCGTGTTCGCCGTCCGCATGGGCGACTACGCCCGGCGCGCCGCGGCCGACTCCAGCGACCGGTTCCTGCACGGCCTCGCCCACCTCGCCGTCGCCGCGATGGCCTTCCCGCGCCCCGAGGACCTCGCCGACGACGGCTACATCGGCCGCGTCACGGTCAACGGGGTCGACGCGTTCGTCCGCCAGGCCTGCCGCCGCCTGGAGGAGCGCGCCGAGGAGGCCGGCGAGAACACTGACCCGGCCACCGACGCCCCCGGCCTGGAGGCCGCCTGGCGCGTCTGGGCGCGGCGCAGCTCCACCGGCGCCACCAAGGACGCCCGCAGACTCGCCGGGTCCACCACCGGCATCGTCGGCAAGGCCGTCGCGTTCCTCACCGACTCCGGGTTCCTCCAGCGCACCGGTGACGACTCCGGAGGCACCTACCGCACCACCGCGCGCTACCAGCTCCAGGTGCGCGACATGGCGGGCAGCGCCGCCATGGCCGAGCTCCTGGAGCTGGGCGTCGTCCCCGTCACCGACGGCTCGGCGACGCTCCTGCCCCCCGACGAGACCGACGACCTGGAGCTGGTGGCCGACGCGGGCCTGCCGTTCCACTCCTGACGCCCGGCCGGGCCGCAGCGCTCGCGAAGGCCCCGGGCCCCGCCCCAGGGCGGACCCCGAGGGCCACGGCCCGCCGCCCCGCCGTTTCCACGTGTTACCGACTGACGACTTACGACGAGAGTCCGCCGCCATGTACGAGCTGTCCCGGGTCCGCCTCTACTCCATCGGACCGGCCGGTGCCCGCTACGCCGACACCGTCCTCGACCTGCGCGGCGTCGGCGACGTGGTGCCCGACCCCGCGCCCGCGCAGGCGGAGTTCTTCGAGGAGGAGCCCGTCGGCCCGCCGCGCAGGCCCGCCCCCGCCGGCGTGCTCTTCCTGGAGAACGGCGGCGGCAAGTCCGTCCTGCTCAAGCTGATCTTCTCCGTGATGCTGCCCGGCCACCGCAACACCCTGGGCGGCGCCAGCTCCGGCGTGCTGCGCAAGTTCCTCCTGGCCGACGACTGCGGCCACGTCGCCCTGGAGTGGCAGCACACGCTGACCGGCGAGTGCGTCGTCGTCGGCAAGGTCAGCGAGTGGCGCGGCCGCCAGGTCTCCAACGACCCGCGGAAGTTCGCCGAGGCCTGGTACTCCTTCCGCCCCGGACCCGGCATGAGCCTGGACTCGCTGCCCGTCGCCGAGTCCACCGCCGTCCGCCCCGCCGCCGAGGGCGCCTCCGGCGCCCAGGGCCGCCGCCGCACCATGAAGGGCTTCCGCGACGCCCTCACGGAGGCGGGCAAGGCCTACCCGCACCTCGAGGTGCACTGGGAGGAGATCCACGACCGCTGGAACGAACACCTCGGCGACCTCGGCCTGGACCCCGAACTCTTCCGCTACCAGCGGGAGATGAACGCCGACGAGGGCGAGGCCGCCGGCCTGTTCGCGGTCAAGAAGGACTCCGACTTCACCGACCTGCTGCTGCGCGCCGTCACCGACACCCGCGACACCGACGGCCTCGCCGACCTCGTCCACGGCTTCGGCAGCAAGCTCGGCCGCCGCGCCGAGCTCATCGCCGAACGCGACTTCACCGCGGGCTCCGTCGACCTGCTCGGCCGCATCGTCGACGCCGCCGACACCCGGGCACGCGCGCGCGACGTGCACGCCGGTGCCGAGCGCCGCACCCGCACCCTCGCCCGCCGCCTGTCCGCCCGCGCCACCGAGGAGCGCGGCCGCGCCGCCGACCTCGCCGAGCAGGTCACGGCCGCCGCCCACACCGTCACGGAGGCCGAGCGGGCCCGTGAGCGCTCCGCCCTGATCTCCGCCGAACTCGCCTACCGGCACGCCTCCCTGGCGCTCACCGTCGCCGAGAAGGCCGCCGCCGCCCAGCGCCGCGAACTCAGCGACGCGCGCACCCTGCACGCCGCCTGGCAGGCCGCCGAGGCGGTGCTGCGCCACCGGGCGGCCGCCGACCGCTCCGCGCGCGTGGCCGCCGCCATCCGTGAGGCCGAGCGCGACGCGGCCCCCGCCCTCGCCGCCCGCGCCAAGGCCGCCGCCGACCTCGTCCGGGCCCTGCACACCGCCGCCGGGGACGCCGAGGCACACGCCAACGAGGAGGAGGAGCGCTCCGCCGCCCTCCAGGAGACCGGCGAGACCGCCCACCGCGACGCCACCGCCGCCGCGACCGAGGCGCAGCGCGCCCGCAGCGAGGCCGGCCACCTGCGCCAGCGCCTGGCCGAGGTCGAGCAGGAGACCGCCGAGGCCGTCCGCGCGGGCTGGCTCGACGACAGCGCGCCCGACGCCGACCCGGCCCGCGCCGCGCTCGCCGCGAGCGACGCCGAGAAGACCGCGGTCGCCGCCTGGGACACCGCCCGCGAGAGCGCGCGCGCCGCCGCCGAGCACGCCAAGGAGGCCGCCGCCGCACAGGCCCGCGCCGAGCTGACGGCGGCCCGCGCCGCGCTCGCCG